>JAIFLK010000364.1:27436-40055 GCA_020049115.1 Chloroflexota bacterium
CGTAGGGGCAGGGCTTGTCCCTGCCCAAAACGGGGCAAGCACAAGGCATTGCCCCTACGAAATGCCGCAAAACTTTTGCTTGGGTACTTATGAGCAATTAAAAGGTAAATCTTATGCCGAATGGCTTTTATTTTACCAAACAGAATCGCAATTGTTTCGTAATAAAATGGCCGCGCATAGAAAACTCGCTCAACCATTACAGGCTATTTAGAGGTAAACGCATGAACCCTAAAAATGATTTGGCGGGCTACGATTTATTATGTCGTAGCTCGTTTTGTTTATATCACTGCTCAAGGAAGTAACCTCATGTTACGAATATGGCTTATTAGTTTCATCATATTACTCGCGGTGGCCTGTCAACCCACGCAGCCGACTCCGCCCACCGTCATCATTTCGCCCACCATTATGCCGACGCGCGCCCCTACCGCGACGACCAGGCCAGATGCCCAGCCTTATTATGACGAAGGCGTAACGTTATATCAGCGCAATCAATTTCAGGCCGCCTTAATACCCTTAAATCAAGCTATTGAATTACGCCCCGATATGGCGGAAGCGTACAGTCAACGGGGCTTGGTTTATCGTAAGTTAGAGCAACTTAAGCCCGCCCTGACCGATTGTGAACAGGCGATTCACCTTGCGCCAGATTTGGCTGATGGGTATGTTTGTCGGGGGGTGGTCTATCGGGCGCAGGATAAATACCCTGCGGCGTTGAGCGATTTTGCGGCGGCCATGCGCCTTGAGCCGCGTTCGGCGGCGGCTTATAACAGTCGTGGGCTGGTCTATCAAAATATGACGAAATATGATGAAGCGGTGGCGGATTTTACTCGCGCCATTCAACTGAGCCATGCCCCGTTGAGTTGGCCTTATAGCAATCGGGGCAATGTCTATCGGCAACAGGCCAATTATCGGCGCGCCCTGGTGGAGTTTGAGGAGGCGATTCGGCTTGACCCGCAAGATGGGGATTTATATTACAATCGGGGCGATTTGTATTATGATACGAAGGATTATAATGCGGCGATAATGGATTTTACGCAGGCCATGAGCCTGACCAACACCAAACCGAGTTGGCCTTATTATCGGCGCGGCTTGGCCTATCATCGCACGGAGGCGTATACCGAGGCGATTGCTGATTTTAGTCAGGCCATTCAATTGAAATATCAGCCCGCGAGTCGGCCTTATATTGGGCGCGGCTTGGCGCATTTTGCGTTGGAAGATTACGTTTCGGCGGAGCAAGATTTCACGCAAGCCCTGACCATGCAACCTGACCCTGCCGATTGGCCGTACATTGCGCGGGGCTTGGTGCGCTTGGCGGAGGGCAATACGGAGACGGCTTTGGCCGATTTTGGCGAGGCGATTCAGCATGGGGACAGTTATTTGGGTTATGCGTATTACACGCGGGGCGATGTTTATTTGAGTTTGAAACAATATGATAAGGCGTTAGCGGACTTGAATGAGGCGATAAAATTAGACCCCACCGACGCGGCGGCTTATAATCGGCGGGGCTTAGTATATGGTAACATGGGACATGACCATCAGGCCATTGTGGATTTTACGGCAGCGATTGAGCGTGACCCAAAAATGGCCGCAGCTTATCGTAATCGTGGGCAGGCTTATCAGCACATGGGCGGTGATGCTCAGGCGGTGGCGGATTTTACGATGGCCTTAATGCTCAATCCTGATGATGCGGCAGCTTATAAACATCGCGGGCAGGCGCGCCATAGTCTCGGCAATGAGAGCCGCGCCCTTAAGGATTTGGAACAATCTGCCGCCCTGAGTAAGTAAGAATAAGTTATTAAGGAGAACCATGAAATCCGATATTCTGTTTTATGAACTATTTCAGTCTTGCCCTGATGTGTTCTTTGAGTTAATGCAAATTACGCCTCACTGTCCTTATCGCTTTGAAAGTATTACGGTTAAAACCACAGAGAAGCGCATAGATGGCGTATTTGAGCCAATTCAAGCGGGGCAGCCGATTTATTTTGTGGAGGTGCAAGCCTCACCTGACCCCACGATTTATCAGCGAGTCGGGCGGGAAACAGCCACTTATTTTGAGCAACGTCCTGCCATGCTCAAGCATGAATGGTTTGCGATGGTGTTGTGGCTAGATAAGGACAATGATGACGTGGGGTTTGGTTATGCTACGATTTATGACTCTGGGGGCAACCAACGGATATTTGCTTTCGATTTGGTCACAGTGTTAAAGAAATTGCCCCGCACCAGCCTGGCCGCAACAGTGTTAAGCCCATTTTTAGTTGACACTGAACAGGAAGTGAGGCATAATCTCACCCACTGGTTAGCGCAGATTCAGCAAACAGCTAACCTTAACTTAGAAG
Organism: Chloroflexota bacterium; assembly: GCA_020049115.1. Lineage (GTDB taxonomy): Bacteria > Chloroflexota > Anaerolineae > 4572-78 > J111 > JAIFLK01. Next base: position 29,770 of record JAIFLK010000364.1, read on the forward strand.
TCCAACATCGGTTAGCCGATGTCTTAATGCAGTTGATAGAACAAAAATTCAAAACTTTGAGTTACAAGGAATTAGCTAAAATGTAAAAATTCAAAACTTTGAGTTACAAGGAATTAGCTAAAATGTTAAGATTAACGCCCTTTAGAGAAACCATAAGTTATCGTGAAACCTTTGAGGAAGATGCCCATGCCTTGCTGGTTGGTAAATTGGTAAATTACTTTAAGCGTAGGTTTCATTTAGCGGATAGCACCACCGCAAAATTACGGTTACGTTTAGTTAAATTAACCTTACCTGATTTAGATGTGTTGTTTGAAGACATGGCGGATATGAACCGTTTGCGCGAGTTAAATAAATGGATAGATGACCGTTTGATTGTTTCTGAAATTTTAGCCGACCTCCCCCTGGCTGCTTAAACAAAAAAAGCCCGTTCTGAACGGGCTTTTTTCGTTTATGGCGCATTTCTTAAAGATGTAACGACCCGTCAAGGAGCATGGCTTGGGTTAAATTCGCGCCGTTCAAATCGGCTTGGGCATAATTGGCGCGGCTTAAATTGGCTTTGGTCAAATCTGCGCCAAAAAGAATCGTCCCTTCCATTTCTGCATCGGTAAAGTTCACCCGATTCAGTTTCGCCCCGCTTAAATTCGCCAGACTGAGATTGGCCTTGCTTAAATTCGCCCCGCTTAAATCGGCATTATCCAAATTTGCGCCGCGCAAATCCGCCTCGGTCAAATCCGCCTGCGACAAATCCGCCCCCATTAAAATCGCTCCACTGAGGTTAATTTGATGCATGTGCGCCTCGCTCAAATCAGCCAACGCCAACGCCGCCCCATTCAAATCCGTCTTGACCAAATATGCCCCATGCAAATCCACCCGACTCAAATTGGCCTTGCCCATGTAAGCCCGACTTAAGACTGCGCCCGCCATAATCGCATCTTGCAAATTTGTTTCCATGAAATTCGCCCCACTCAAATAGGCTTGCTGCAAATCCGCGCCGCGTAAATCCGCGCCGCGCAAATCCGCGCCATTTAAGTAAGCCTTATGTAATTGTGTTTGCGCCATGTCCGCCTGCACCAAATTAGCCGAACTTAATACTGCGCCATTTAAGTTCGCCCCATTCAAATTGGCTTTACTTAAGTTTGCTTGGGTTAAATTGGCTTGGCTCAAATCGGCCATGCTCAAATCCACGCCGCGCAAATCGGCCTCGCTAAAATCATATCTTGCCAATTGTAACGGGCGAGGGCCATGCAACAAATCTTCTATTTGAGCTACCGTCAACCTAACCGTTGCCATAACATTTCCACTCGCCCTTACTAATTATTTAGCCCGCGAAACTTCAACCCCAAACGCATCATATAAAATGGCATCATCGGCCTCATTATCACTCCAAATTTCTTGGCTAAAGCCACAATTATAGCCACCTTGCGCCGCTTGCGTGGCTAAAGCCCAAATTCGTAATGTTTCGCCTGGAGCTATCGTGCCTGCTAAATTACATTTTTGACCGTCTTTTTCGGATAACACATTCCAGCCGCGTAAATCTTGCGGTTGGTCGCTCACATTTTGCAGGTCAACATACTCCTCCACCTTATTCAAGGCCGCAATCACAATGGACGGGGCAGGTTGCGCCGCCGCGCCATCAACGGGCGCAGGGGTTGCCTCAGCGGGCGCAGGTTGGAGCGCAGGAGGAGCCGCAGCCTCAACGGGCGCAGGTTGTGCCGCGCCCTCCACGGGGGCAGGGACGGCTGTTGCCTCAGCGGGGGCAGGTTGTGCCGCAGCCTCAACAGGGGCAGCCGCGTTAACGACTCCGCCCATAACGGTGGGGGTTAGGGTGGGTAAACGGGTCAACATTACAATGCGACCAGCGGCGGATTGGCTACCACTACTACAGGCTAACATGGTTAAGCCAATAACTGTAAATCCTGCTATGAGTGAAGCTATTTTTGGGAGTTTCAAAATGAATGACATAAAGGGTCTCGTTAGCACCAAGTGAATTATTTTCTTAGAAATTCTACCTAAGCGAACAGTATCCCACAAATTTACCTGGGCATATCGTAATTTGCGGTTGAAGTTGTTTGCTTTATGAGCGTAAAATCAATAAAATGCGAGTTGATTTTTCAGAGAGGCGTAATTAGTTTTATGACCAACCCCATGACTTCATCCAACCAACTCAATATAGCTCTCCAAAACATGGTGCAACGGATTGGTTTAACCCCAGCCGAAATTGTAACTTTACGTTTAGCCCATCTCCATTTGGCGGGTAAAGAACCCAATATCCGTTTTACTCCTCCCAACCAAATTGAGGCCAAAACGGTTAAACTTGATTTAGAGACCCACCGCGCCTTAGTCGGTTGGTTAGTGGCGCGCCCCGATACGGTCAGCGATTTTTTGTTTCCAGGGCAAAGTGAACTAGCCCTGACCGTTGCTGAGGTTGAAGCGGCCATGACTGCCGCCCCGCGTGTGGCTCAACCTCCTAGTGCGGATGGTTCAACGCTATCTCGTCCCGTTCGCCCGTTATCGCGCCCTGAAGTGGGCGCGCCCCCGCCTGGCTTCAAGCTCAATCCCAATTCTCGCTTTATGCGCCCCATTAAGCCACCTGAAGCCGAAGTGCCACGCCCCAAACCCGTGACACCTGCGCCCATAGCGACGAAACAACCTGTAACTTCAAGCGGCACGCGCTCGGTTGAACCCACTCCCCAGCCAACAAAATCCATGCCGCCACCAAGTCGCCCTCAACCTGTGGCCCCGCCCCCCGTTATGGCTGAGGTTGAGCCGTCCATGCCCGCACAGGTAGAGGAACATCTCATCACTCATTCCATTGATATGCCGTCCTCTATCCATTATGAGGCCAAGACCGTTTCATTAGTTAAACCTACTCCGCCCATCGAGCCAGAAATTATCGCCATGACCAGCGAAGCCGAGCCTGTTCATGAAATGGCCGATGCGCCACTTCAGGAAGTCGAGACCGTTCCCGAAATGGCTGACGCGCCGCTTCAGGAAGTCGAGACCGTTCCCGAAATGGCTGACGCGCCAATTAATGAAGCCGAACCTGTTTCAACTAAGGCTGACTCAACTGCGATACCTCCCGTAACTAAAAGTGATTCTGCGCCCAAACATCATAAAAAAGCGGCGGCTGATGAGCCAACTCGCTCCTGGGGACTGACTCTCGCGACGGGCGCGGCTCTCATGTTTTTAGCCACCTGTATGATTTGTAGCGGCGGCGGCTATCTTGGCTCACAATATCTTACGGACTCGGAATCGGCCTTAGCGGGCTTGCCATTTCTCGCCACGCCCACCCCTGAGCCTACGGACACGCCGACTGAAACTGCGACGGCGACGGCCACTGCGACGGCTACTGCTACCGCCACGCCCACTCAAACGCCCATTCCGCCCACCGAGACCCCTAGCCCCACGCCCACCGAAACGCCACTACCAACGGCCACCCCGTTACCTACCGAGACTCCGCCCCCCGTTGATACGCCTTTACCGACGGATACGCCCGCGCCCACCGACACCCCAACCCGTACCCCTGCGCCCACGCGCGCGAAGGCTGCCGATACACCTACCCCAGTCACTTTACCCACTGCGCCGCTGCCCACGCCGCGCAATATTGAGGCCCCCAAATTGCTAGACCCCAAAGATAGAGTCGAATTTATTCGCGGCAATACCATTGATTTGCGTTGGCAGCCCGTGAATGAGCCATTACTCCCAAACGAATATTACGTAGTGCGACTCCGTTATTCTTATCAAGGTTCAGAGCGATTTGGTGGCGAAAATACCACCAATAGCAGTTGGACAGTGCCGCTTGACCTCATGGGGCAGGCCGATGGGCCAGATTATCGGTATGAGTGGTATGTTTTTGTGGAGCGCAAAGAGGGCGACGATAAGTATGTTCCCGTTAGCCCCAACAGTGAAACTCGTAGTTTTATCTGGAAACCGTAAGCTCTATTTTAGAATGGCGCGTTAACCTGCTTAGTGTGTTTGACACACTTAAGAGTATCGACTATAATGAGAAGCGAATCGAATAGTAACCTTCGGGGCAGGGTGCGCCACATGGCAATTCCCGACCGGCGGTAAAATGGCCTTTAGTCAATGAAGCCTCGAAGCCATCAAGCCCGCGAGCCTGTTTTTTAGGCAGATTTAGTGTAAATCTAAGGCCGACGGTATAGTCCGGATGGGAGAAGGTTGAAAAGGTAGCTGTTTTTATCCCAACAGCTTATTAACTATTGGCCTACCTGAGTTTACTTTAGGTTGGTTCATCTTTAGTTGCCTATCTTTGCCCCGAATTCTGATAAAAAGAATTCGGGGTTTTTATTTACCTAAAAATTGTAATTACTCACTAAGGCTAGAATCCGCTAAGACACGCCAAGAAAGCGGAAGAAAAAAAACTTCGCTTTTCTTAGCGTACTTCGCGGATTCTGAGTGAATAGTTACTAAAAAGGAGCTTAAAATGTCACAATCTGTACCTTTATCGCCTCGTTTACCGCAATATTCGAGTAACTCGCTCTCCTTACGCCAGGCAGGATTATGGCCGTCGCGCACACCAGGCAATTTTATCTTCATGCCGATGGCCTTCATGATATTTATTGCAACATGGCAATGTGTGGTTTGGTGGACAGCCTATCCCGCCTTTATTTTACCCGCCCCAACGGATGTGGCGACCACTTTGATACGGGTTATTACGGATGGGACATTGTGGTTTCATGCCCAAGCCACCTTCTTTGAAATCCTCATGGGGCTAATCTTAGGGGTGATGACCGCCACTATATTAGGCTATGCCATTGCTAAAAGCCAATTGTTAGAACAAATTTTATCGCCTTATCTTGTCGCCTTACAATCAGTACCCGTCGTGGCGATTGCCCCGTTGATGATTATTTGGTTTGGCGGTGGCTATCTCAGTAAAATTTTCGTTTGTGCCTTAATTGTTTTTTTTCCCGTGTTGATTAACACCGTGGTCGGCATCCGTTCGGTTGAGCCAAACCTGCGCGATTTAATGCGTTCTCTGCAAGCGAGTCGTTGGCAAACCTTCACCATGTTAGAGTTTCCCGCCGCGCTGCCCGTCTTTTTTGGTGGGCTGAAAGTGGGCGTAACCTTATCGGTGATTGGCGCAGTGGTCGGTGAGTTCATGGGGGCTAATCAAGGTCTTGGTTTTCTCATCAACCAAGCGCGCGGCCTCTTTGATACCTCGCTCGTCTTTGTGGCAATTTTAACGCTCGCCACTATCACCCTGACCATGTATGGTCTAGTCGGTTTGTTGGAAAAACGGCTGCTCCATTGGCGCAGTTAGACTCTTAGCGAATTAAGCCATTATAAGGTTCAAAACCTTATAATGGCTGTCTTTAATGCAGGAGTGCAACAGCTTTAGACTGCGCGAGGTCATGAATTAAACTTTTCAGGAATGCAAAAGTTTTACTTTCGCCTGTCAAAATGAAATTTTGACACTCCAGTTTATGCCCTCGCGCAGTATAGACGTTGCTACAACCTATCTGGCAACGTCTAAAGCCGTTGCACTCCTGTATATTGTTATAATAATTAAGTTACCTCAAGGAGAAGATTATTTATGTTTCGTAAAGTTTATTTCATCGCCCTACTCATGCTCATGCTCTCGGCTTGTGGACAAACCCAAGCCACGCCGCCCAAACTCCAGCCCATTCAACTTGGTGTGGGGTATGTCCCCAATGTACAATTTGCCCCGTTTTATGTCGCACAGGCCAAAGGCTTTTTTGCCGAAGAGGGGCTAGATGTTTCGCTAGAATATGGCTTTGAAACCGATTTTGTGGCCTTAACCGCCAAAGGCGAACGTCAATTTGCCATTGCCAGTGGCGACCAAGTGATTTTGAGCCGCGCCCAGGGTTTGCCTCTAGTTTATGTTATGAAATGGTATGAGCGATTTCCAGTGGCAATTATGACGACCAAAGCCAGTGGCATTGATACCCCCGCCAAATTAATTGACCACTCCGTAGGGATTCCAGGGTTGTTTGGGGCCAGTTATATCGCCTGGAAAGCCCTGGTTTATACCCAAAAATTGGATGAGACAAAAATTAAATTACAAAGCATTGGCTTTACCCAAGCCGAAGCTGTTAGCACGGGGCAGGTTGATGCGGCCGTGATTTATATTGCCAATGAACCCGTTCAGCTAAAACAGCAAGGGATGGAGGTCAATTTATTTGAAGTGTCAGATTATATTAACCTCATTTCCAATGGCCTCGTAACAAATGAGACCGTTATCAAAGAGCAACCTGATTTAGTTCGCAAAATGGTGCGCGCCAATCTGCGTGGGTTGCAATATACCCTTGACCATCCCGATGAAGCCATGACCCTTTCCCGCAAATTTATTCCCGATATGAAAGAGGCCGACGTGCCGACTCAACGGGCCGTGTTAGAGGCTTCCCTCGCCCTGTGGCGCAGCGACCAAGTTGGCCTAACCACCGAACAGGCATGGCAAGAATCCGTTAGCTTCATGCGGGAGACGGGCTTGTTAGAGAAAGAGCTAGATGTAATAAAATTATATACCAATGAGTTTGTCGGGCAGAAATAGTTTCAACATATCAATTAGTTATCAACCCTCACCCCGCCCCTTTCCCAAAGGAGAGGGAGTATCTGGTCTCCCTTCGCCCTTTGGGAGAGGGGCGGAGGTGTATCAATTTGAAATGTCGCCCGATTTCACCCCTTATCGGCGAGATGTGCGCTTTATCGTTGGTCAAGATGTGCCAATTCACCCGTTGCTGGAGCAACTTTCCTTTATTAAGAATAAGAACAAATGGGGGTCAGCGTTCCGCTTTGGGCTATTGACCTGAGTTCGGGATAAGATGGTACGAGGCTAAAGCCGTCGTGCTAAGAAGACAAAGCCTACTGAAGTAGGCTAAAAAGTCACGCCATGAAGCGAATTGAGTGCGCTTTAGCGTACTTTGTCTTCTTAGCCTGACCACTTTAGCGTCAGGCAACCGCTATCCCGAACTCAGGTACATAGTACGCCTTAAACTCCCGATAGTGGGATTGATGAAAATGAATAATAATCGTTAATATCTCGCTGATGGCTAGTCTTGGCTCTTTCCTCGGAGCTTGAAGGTTATTTTCTAGCAAGATTTGTTCCCCGCCAGCCTAACTCTAGCCATTGATAATGGTCATGTTCAACATCAAAAATAATTTGTCTTTCAATGGATTCAGCGGGTGTTCCCAAATTAGCATGGTATTCAATAAATCTGCGAATACACTGACGATATTGATTTAATCTATCCATTTTACAATCGCCTCCTGTTCAATCTCATAGACAATTAATTATTATACACCTTAAAAGCTGTTTTTTCAATCCGTTATATTCCCCCTCTCACCCATTCCGTTTCGTCCCCGAATAGACAAAGGCTGAGGGAATCATCTTAATGTGGTCGCCCTTATCCAGGCCAATCTCCTTGCCACATGGGCAGGTGATTTTGGGGCTAGTTAGTTCCGTAATATAAAGTTGGCTGATGCGCTCTTTATAACAGCGCAACACTTGACCATGCCCAATTTTATCATATTTCCATAGCTTGCGTTTGCAGGCAGCACATTTTATCGTTAACATAATTAGGAATTAGGAATTAGAAATTAGAAGTTCGTAATTCCTAATTCCTAATTCCTAATTTCATGCCTAAAACCACCCACTCCGCCGTTGAATTGGTCACGGAAACACGCGCCCCGTTATCACTGCGATACCAACCGACGCGGATTTGGTGGGGGCCTGGGGGCGTGCCTTCGGGAATGGTTAAGGTATATTTATCGGTGATGGTTTCATGGGGTTGCCAGGTGTTCGTGGGATAACTGCCCCAAACGGGTTGATTATCTTGGCTGGTGCGGTTAAAACCGTCTGCCGCGACCACATGGACATAAACGGTGTAGGGAACATCGGTGGGCTGGTCGGCTTGCCAATAGAGGGAGAGGGTGAATTTTTGTTTCGGTTTTAGTTGTAAGGTTAATTCAGGGGTGAGTTTACTTTGCCCCTCCTTATCCCAAATTTGATAGCCGCGTAAGGTAATGTTATGGGCAAAATGGGTGGGTTGGCTGATCATACCCGCTTCAATTTGTGACGGGGTTAAATAAAGGTTCAGGTTATATTGCGGGAAAAAAATTTGATTCACGCGGTCAGCGTGGCGGTCAAGCCAGGTGAGAACCGCACTTTCCTCATCAAAGCCCTGATGCGCGAGGGGTAAAAACCAGATGCGCTGATAGGCTTGGGCAATTTGGGCGGTGCGCGCCAGCCGATAGGCCACGTCACGGTCACGCTCATCAGGCACGACATAAAAAGGTAATTGATTGGGGCTATAATAACTAACGGAGGCTTCGGGGAAATTGGTCAACATGACATCACCCGCGCGGGCATGGTCAGCCACGTAATCATGGTAAAGGTGCCAGGGAGTTGATTTGGCATAGAGGGGATTATTGAAATAATTGTGTAATGATAGGCCATTGATGGCTAACAAAAAAAGTAAGCTGAGAACAGCGATAAACCTACCAATTCGAGCGATTATAAGGCTTAAAGCCTTATAATCGCTGGTATTAGTGATGCTGGTGGCGGATTGCCATAATGTCATAAACCCCACCGCGAGTAACACCTCAAAGGCAGGTTGGGCTTGAATAAGAAAGCGTTCCTTGAAAAAAGGCCGTCCAATGGACAAGGCAATCACGCCCAAGACGGGCAGGGCAAAAAATAACCCCCAAAATTGCCCCGCACGCGGCTGAAAACGTAATAAAGTTACCAAACCTATCAGCCAAATGGGAGCTAATATCAGGCTGACCATGAGGCCATTGCTGTAATCTAGCGTAAAGCCTGTTAATAACGCGGTAGATGCCTGACGAAAAATTTCAGGGGTGGGGATAATCTCTATGCCGCCTGCGGCCTCGCTGCTAAAGTGGTAAGCGAGTTGTAAGCCTGGTAAAATGAGCAGGCCGATGATGAAATAAGAGATGAGAAATGAGAGGTGAGAGGTGAGAAGTAAGAAGTGAGAAGTAAGAGGTGGTTTTCGGCTTTGTATACTTTTTGTTAGCTGAATAAGGATAAATAGACCATGAAAAGCCATAAGAAAGATGGCGTAATAATGAGTGTAAAAGTTGGCGACGGTCAAAATGATATAAAGGAGTAAGAAATAGGGAGTAGGAAGTATTTTTCCCTTTCGCCTTCTTTCGCCTTCTTTCGCGTCCTTCGCGTTCAGCCAAAATAGCCATGAGGCCAGTAAGCCCATGAGGGTGAAAAAGGCGTAGGAACGGACATCTTGCGCCAGCCAAATTTGTAGGGGATTGATGGCTAAGAGGAAAGCGGCAAGTAAACTGAGGCGAGTATTACGCAAAGTTACTTGAGTGAGGCGATATAACGCGGCAACGGCTAAGGTGCCAGCCATTACGCCAGCATAACGCATTGCCCACGCCGACTCGCCCATGATAGCTTGCCAGCCATGCAAAATGACGTAGTATAACGGTGGGTGCGGGTCGGTGACGCGGGCGAGTTCCCATAATTCCGTAATGGGCATGGCAGCGTAGATGACACTCGCGGCTTCGTCACCGCGTAATGATTGGCTGTCGAGGTGATAGCTGCGAAGGGCGAAGGCGAGGAGAATAATGAGGAATAGGGAGTAGGGAGTAGGGAGTAAAAATTTTTTAATTCTCATTTTTTACCTCTAATTTCTCATCACTCAATTTCAACTCCCCTGCCGCATCAACTTGACCGTTAGGCCAGGTCAAGGGCAAGCGTTGCCCACTCGGTTGATGATATAAACCTAACGTTAAGTGATACTGACCAGAGGGTAAATCGGGGGGAATTGTTAAGGTATGTAAATCAAGCAGCCGTTCATGGGGCGACCAAATGGAGGTGGGATATTGCCCGTTGATGGGTTGGCTATCGCTACCCGCGACGATATTTCCCGCCTCGTCTAACAAATGAATAAAGACGGTATAATCACGGTCAGGTGTGGCAATGGCGAGCCAATAAAGCGAAATGGCGAGGTTGCGAGGTTGCGAATTATTCGCCTCCTCGCCCATTCGCCCATTCGCTACTTCGTACCCTTGCAATTGAATGGCGGTGCCAAAGGTGGCGGAAATGGGCTGCATGGCCATGGGGTTTGGGGGAGGTAAGGCCACTTTTAATGGGCCAATGAACATGGTATCTAACGAATCGCTTAGGTCAGAGGTTAACGGGAGGCGTTGTTGGGTGAGGGGGTTAAATACGGCAACAGCCAGCCAATAACGGCCTGGTGATAACGGGTTATTAAGCTGAATAAGGTGTTGGGCGGGGATAATTTCGCCGTTAGGTTGCCAAAATGTGG
>JAIFLK010000165.1 GCA_020049115.1 Chloroflexota bacterium
ATAATTGGCTAGACCGCCAGCATTTACCTCTGGGGTTGAGGTATTTTTGGTGAGAAATAGTAATGGATAGTTTCCTACTATTACATTATCGCTTGGACTATTTGTACCATCATTGGTGACCAATACACCTTCATCACTGCTGACCATGATGGCATTATCATAAGTATTATCTTCAACAAAACGCAATACATCTACTCTAAAAGTAATAACCACTGAGCCACCGGGTTCAATCGTCCAGGCACTCCATTCAGGTATTAAGGCACTATCAGTCGGATTGCTAATTTTAGTTCGTGTGGCGAGGTTTTCGTTAATGTTGAGAGTATCGCGATAAGCAAAGCCGCCCGCAGGGAGAATATCAGTCAAGACCACATTGGTGGCTTCAATAATTCCCTCATTTTGCACTACAATTTGGTAAGTAGCCAATTCTCCTTTAGCAACAATGGGGGTCAGGGCGGTTTTGTTCAGGGTGAGAATGGGGCGGCGCGTGACCTGAATCCCATGTTCTTGATTCACGGCCGTCGCATTACTACTGCCGAGGTTAAGGGAGGTGGTGTAACTCCCTTCAGCAACCGTCGTTGGAATATCTACTAAATAGGTGATAGTGACCATGCCATCAACAGCCATTAACCATTCACCCCACACCAATTCACGCTGATTCGGACTAGGATTTAGGTTAATACTTCGTACGACAGAGGCTTCTTCGATGCTTAGGGTGTTTTTATAGTTAAAACCACTGGGCAGAACTTGTGTTAAGGCTACTCGACGGGCGTTATTACTCCCTATATTACGAATAGTTAGGGTGTAGGTGACGGTGCGGCCTGCTGCCACCAACGTTGGCCCGCTATATTCAAGGGCTAATAATGGGAAATGAGTAATAGTGACGTTTTCATCTTCGGCGGTATCCTCTGGTAATGTATTCGCATCTCTGCCAAAGAGCGGGTCATCATCAACTTGCCCTGATTGTTCACTAGAGGCGTAGGCGGGATTGTTATAAGTAATGTCGGGCGCACTATTTGCCACGTCCGCCGTAAAAGTAATGGTTACAGCCCCGCCACGTTCAATCGTCCAACCGCGCCAGAGCAGAGTCGTGTCTCCTGCTGTGGGGTTTTCGTTTAACCCGCGGGTGGCTGAGGCAGTCTCAAAAGTACTGGCATGGTATTTGAAATTACTGGGCAAAACATCACTCACTACCACCTTCGTGGCGGAGGAGGTGCCAAAGTTAAATATCGCAATGGTATAGGTTGCCATATTACCCGCCACCACCACGGGGGTGCTAGTGGTTTTGTTAATGAATAATTCAGGCATCTGCTTAACCTCAACTTCAACCATTGCCGTAGGTTTCACTCCTGCAATCGCCTCATTTGCTTGAACCGTCGTACTATTTTCATAAAAATCGGCAGGAACTGAACGGGCAATATCTACATTATAAGTAATGCTTAAGACCCCATTGACGGGGATAGTCCAACTGCCCCAAACGGGTTTGGTGGTACCAGTGATAGGATTAGTGACCGTTATTTCACGTATTCTGGCATTACGACTAAGTGACGTTCCTTCAACAATCTCTAGGGTTGATTTATAGGTAAAGCCTGTTGGCAAAGCATCGGTGACTTTTACGCCTGTGGCGGCGGCTGTGCCTGTATTGCGAATAGTTATGATATAGGTAGCCACGCCACCCGCAATGGCAATAGGCGAAACCGCTTTTTTCAGGATTGAAAATTCGGGGAATTGGTCTACTTTAATCGGGGCTAATCCTGGTAAGGCATTGTAATTCGCTTCATTACTGCCGCGCTCAATCGTATTACTGTAAATTCCTGTTGTTATATTAGGGCTAACTTGGGTTTGTAACTCAATTTGCACTTTACCTTGCGGGGCAATCGTCCATGTATCCCAACGCGGGGTCGTTGTGCCAGTGGTTGGATTATTGGTAGCCGTGCGGGTGGCATTGGTTTCACTAATGCTGAGAGTTGCTGAGTAAGTGAAGCCTGTTGGTAAAATATCACGTACAAAGACATTCGTCGCGGTAATGTTACCTGCATTACGTAGAATAATGATATAATTGGCTACACGTCCCGCAATAACACTTGATGTACTGGTGGTTTTTTCCACGGTAAGTTCCGCATTGGCGGCTACGGCTCTGGCCGAGGCTTTGGTGGAGGTGATTTGCTCGGCACTATTAATTTCCGCACTATTAATAATCGTTGTGCCATTGGGTAATAAATTGTTGGCTTTTACCACCATGCTGACCTTACCACTGGTCTGAGTAATCCCACTGTTTGGGGTTAAGACACTGCCCACCGCCCAAACAATGGTACCTGTTCCGCTGAGGATAGGCTCGATGACTGGAATGGCCGTCGCACTAATGAAAGTGGTTTTATCAGGTACAGTGTCAATAAGTAACACTTCATTGGCCGTACCATTGCCCGAAGCGGTGTAGTAAAGGGTATACGTGAGCAGTTGCCCGCCCAGGATAATACGTGGCTCAACCACTTTACTGAGTTGCAAGGTATAACTTGATTTGACTGTGCTGGTGGCTGTGGCCTGAATGGGCGTGCTATTTTCACTACTGGTCATGGTCGCGGTATTTAAGATGAGTAGCCCATTCGTTAACGGTATGCTTACTCTTACCGTTAATTTCGCCACGCCTGTTTGAATGCCACTAGCCGCAACCAAAGCATTGCCTGCCGCCCATGAGACCATGTTACCCGTTGGCCCGGAGGTAGAGTTGCCATTAAGACTGGCGGAAACAAACTGGGTATTGGCGGGGATTTGGTCACGAATGGTAATGTTAGTAACGGGGGAATTACCACTGACGGTATAGTTAAGGGTATAGGTCAATAGGTTATTTGGCGTAATACTATCTGAGCTAACTTGTTTATGCAAGGCTAAAGTATTAGAGGAAACAACGGTATTGACTACGGTGGCGGTCACGGCTTCGGATAAATCAGGCGTGGTTATTGAGACGGTATTGGTGACAGGCCAATTATTAGGCAGTGAATTTTTTACCAAAACGGTGTAGGTGAACCGCGCCACGCGGCCAGGGGAAAGCACTAAACTGAAGGCTAAGTTGGGCGGAGCCGTACCTACTAACCCGCCACTGGTTTGTGATTGGAGGCTGCCTGGCACAAAGCTAACTTCAGGCGGTAGCATGTTAAATACATCAATGTTAGAGACAGTTAATAACCCGGTGCTGGTAATAAAGATAGAGTAGGTTAACTGGCTGCTAGGGAAAATCGGGTCTTGGGAAGCAGCAATAGTTACCCCTAGCCCTTTATCGCCTATTTGGATATTTTTTGTTAACGAAGAGGAATAACCACAACCATCTGTTACGGTTAATGTTACATTTCTCAAACCAGGAGTAAAATAATTATGGGCAGCAGTTGTTCCTGTCGTCGTGATGCCATCACCAAAATCCCAAACTGATTTGACGATAGGGCTGCCATTGGTAGTGGTTTGGTCACTTACGGTAAGAGATAACCCCAAGGGATTAGCCGCAAACCCGACCGTAATCGTGGGTGTGGCTAAGGTGGAAGTGATGGCAGGGCCGATAGCCGCAGGCCATGGATTTCCTGCAAGGACACCGTAATTGTTGTTGGTTACGCTGGCTAAACATGAGCTAACGGTTAGAGTTTGAGTAACTGTTTCACCAGCGGCTATAGGGATAATCCATTGAGGGCTAGACCCATTGCTGGCTGAAATAAAGTTTACCCCAACGGGTAGTGTATCCCTAATCACCACATTAGCAGCAGGTAGAGAGCCTGTGTTAAATATAGATAAAGTATAAGTAAACTTAGCCCCTCTGATTAACGGACTAGAGGTAATTTTGGCGACCGTAAAAGCGGCTGGCCCTTGATATTCATACGCCCCTATATCGCACCCCAGGCCAGAAGGTCTTTTACTGCCTCGTTGGTCTTGGTTATTGGCTGCAGAGACGGGACAAGCAGCACTATTTAGCGGTTTTATGTAATCAAGCGCGGGACTGTTTGCAAGTAAAGCATGGGTTTTGGTATTACCAGGAATATTTAAGGCTAAAGGGCTTAACCGAGGAATAATTACACCAGCTATCGGTCCCTCTTGGTCATTGGTTTTTTTGAAGATATTCGTACAACTTTTAGAGCTACCTAATAAATTGTAATTATTAGAGGTTAACGTTGCGGGCGGAATAGGGTCGCAATCGGGACCATCTACTGCCCCCACATTACCTGCTAAAATAGAGTTCTGTATGGTTACATTAGCTCCAGTGTTTGCTATTCGTAACCCACCCCCACGACCTGTCGCAGTATTACTGTAAATGGTGGCATGGATAATACTGACGGCTCCTTTGTTAATTTGTAAACCGCCGCCATGACCCGTTGTACTTTGGGTTTTATTGCCTGAAATGGTGGTATTAATGATAGAGATAATAGCAGGACTACTCCCTGACCCTGCAGACCAAAAACCGCCACCACCACTACTCCCTGCCACGTTATTATCTATGGTACTATTACGAATGGTGAGGAGGCTGGTATTGTTATAGATGCTATTAAACCCCGCCCCTCTTTGGTGGTAAAAGCCACCTCCGCCTATCGCATTTGCTTGATTGGTTGAAATAGTGGTGTTGCTAATAGTGGTATTACTTTTGCTATTACCCAGAGCTAAAATATTTAGTCCGCCACCTGTGCCAGCCATAGATTTATTATTAGTAATACTAACTCCGTCTGTGGCTACAATTAAGTTACCTGATTCATTCGCTTGTAAGGCCAGGCCGCCTCCATTTCCTGAAGTCGCGGTATTATTATCAATGAGGGTGTTATTGAGCAGGCTAATTTTAGTGGTATTAAAACCAGGACGGTTGATGAAAATTCCCCCGCCACTTAATTGAGCTTGATTATTCTTAATTGTAGCCCCATTGACCGTAATTTGTGTTGCACTGCCATTACTGGTATCGACAGCCAAGCCACCGCCATTGCTGGCAATTGCTTGATTATTGGAAAAGGTCGTTGCTGTTATCGCGAGATTGATAAGCGTAGTTAGGTTATTTGAAGTGGCCTGAACGCCAATACCACCACCAAAACCAGTGGTCGCTTTGTTCCCATCAATAACGCTATTATCTGAAATATTGGCATTAACCACGACTTGTTGTACACCACCAGTACCGAAATATAAGCCCCCGCCATTTACTTTAGCGGTATTATTTTCAACTCTTGTAGCTATAAAATTAACTGTCCCTCGGCGCATGTTGAGGCCACCACCGTTACCACTGCCAGTCGTACCTGCGATATTATTTGAAATGGTGCTATTATTAAATGTGGCATTAACCGTAACAACATCATTATTCCCCTCCGCATAAATCCCCCCGCCGTCACCATTGACCGTACTATTGTTAGATAGAGTAAGATTATTCGCCACGAAATTGATAGTCCCAACGGTGGTTAAAGCCATGCCGCCGCCAATCGTTTGGGCTTGATTATTCGCAATGGTGGTGTTATTAATCGTTAATTGTCCCGCCGTAACACTTACCCCACCGCCCGCTTGGGCTTGATTTTGGCTAATCAGGCTACCACTCGTAACGGTAATCGTGCCACCCTCAATACTTAACCCACCCCCTGCAATAGCTGTATTACTAATTAGGTCGGTATTGTCAATGGTTGAAATACCCTGGTCAACACTAATTGCCCCGCCTGCACCGTTACTGCCTGTGGCTTTATTAAAAGAGACTTCACTGTTACTGATTATTAAATTAACTGCACCATCAACATTCTTACTACGGGAACGAATACCGCCACCGCCACTTCCTTGAGAAGTATTGGTGGTAATTTTACTATTTGTAATATTTATATTCAAAACCCCATCGCCGCCTGTGGCTAACATGAGGCCACCCCCTTCATCACCTGCACTATTGTTACTGATGATAGAGTTATCTATAATGACGTTTTTTTCCTTCCCTGGCTCCGCAAAAGCTAAAATAGCTCCCCCGTCATTGCCTGTGACTTTATTTTGGGACAGCAGACTATTGTTGTTAATGGTTAAATGAGAGTTAATCAAATAAATCGCCCCACCACTGTCTGTGCCTGCACTATTACTAATTAAGGAACTATGGCTAATAATTAAATTTCCTGACCCATCTTTAGGCTGAAAATAAATTGCCCCACCATAATCTTTAGCATAATTATTATATAAAGTGCTATCAATCACAGTTAAGGTGGTGCCATTAGCCGTATCAACGCTAATTGCCCCGCCAAAGCTGGCCGTTTTCCCATTAATCAGGGTCAAACCATCAATAATTAAGCTAGTAGTACTCGTTATATTAAATATACGATTACTGAAATTGCCACTTAGGGTAATAACTCCGCCACCTTGAATTTGGGTATTTGAAGCAATCGTGATTTCAGGTACGATAATCGGTGGGGGCGTACTGCCACAGTTGAAGGTCACTGTACCGCCACCCACCAAGGCACTTTGTAACCCCTGGGGCGCACTATATGAACTACAATCATTTACTACACCCCCAGCATAAACCTGCTGAGGTGTTAAGGTAAATAAATATAAGGTTAAAATAAAGATCGGGAGAAAAAATTTGCTCAGTTGCATGAAGCGGGCTGTCTGTACCATGGGGTTCTCCAAGAGAAAGATTATTTGCCAGACCTCAGCGGTTTCTACAAACCGCTGAGGTCTATTCTAATATACAAGGGACTTACACAAAGCTGGAGGAGTTAGCACGAGGATGTGCTAATCTTTCCTTACCAAAGTTTCCTCAAATTTATCACCTTGTAGCCATTCTGTCAAGGTGACATGTAGGCCATTTGCGGGATTTCAGTAAAGGCGACAATAGGGTGGTGTTGATAGCACCACCCTATTATTAGTTAAATAGCTCGAAATTAGGAAGCCCTGGTGTTATACGGCGCGAAAGTTTTACTTTCGCGTGTCAAAATAAAATTTTGACATTCCAGTTTATAACCTTGTACAGGATAGTTCTGTATTACTTAGCTAAAACTGGGCCTAGAATGTTGTTGTAACTTCCCCCATTAAGCTCATGGCTCTCTAAAACTACGCCATATGTGGTGCTGGCGTTGCTGGAGTCAACTTGAGCATAAAGGGCGGTGCCTGCGGCTAAATTACCGATAAAGTGACTAAAATCAGCCACGTAGTAACTGTTGACGGCACCAGTTTGGGTTGAATAAACCAAAGTCATCGTTCCATTGGGAGCTAAAGGTAAAGCAGGATTAGCGACGCGCCAGACCACCCCTTCACTAGACCGTCCACGCCAACTTTGATTAACAGCTAGAGGGACGGGATTGGGATTAACATACAATTCAACCCAAAATGCTTGAGAGGTAGGAATAGTTGTGCCGCCATTATTCTTAATGGTTACTTCAACCCGATTATTTGTCGCTACAATATTTTGGACAATTAAATCAGGCGGGCCTGCTATCGGCGTGGGGGTATTCTGTGTCGTTTCGGGTTGTTTCAAAATCAAGGGAATGTAAACCATTTTAAGCGGTTTGGCATCATCATTCCGAATCGTGCCGATAGCCTGTTGTCTAGTCAAACTTGTATTAACAGGGTTAGAGAGTTGAATAAAGAAAGTTTCATCAGCCTCAACCGCTGTATCCCCATTAATTTTGACAATAATGGAAGCCGAAGTGCTGCCAGACGGGATGACTAACGTGCCACTGGTTGGCTCAAAATCTTCATTAGCCTTCGCCGTATTAGCCACTGTAGTATAGTCCACCGTGACGGGTGAATTGCTGGCAGTCGCTAAAGTCACGGTAAAGGCCATGTTTTGACTACCACTATTCCCTTCAATAATTTGAGCATCACTAATCGTGAGCGGATTCAAATCATCATTCAAAATAGTGCCAACTCCCTGACTAATGCCTAACTCCGCCCCAATTGCATTACTTAGATTGACCATGAATAGCTCATCCACCTCAACTTTAAGGTCGCCCATGATAGGCACGGAGATGGTTTGGCTGCTAGGGCCATTGGGGACAAAGGTGAGTTGCCCCGAAGCGGTTTCGTAATCACTATCCGATACTTTGGCCTCTTGACCTGCTACCGTGCCATCTGCAGTCGCATAGTTAGCAATGACCACGCCCGTCGCTGGCGGCCAAAGTTGGGCCGTAAATGCCGCCATGCTCTTGCCACTATTCCCTTCTAACATTTTGGCATTATTAATGTACAATTTTGGTTCGCCATCATCATCCAAGATAGTTGCGGTAGCACTTGTCTCGTCCATAGTGGGACTGGTTAAAATAACTGTAAAAACTTTCGCGGGGTCAACCACATTATTATTATTATCTAAAATCGGAATGGTAATGGTTTGACTTAGCTCACCCGCAGGAATGGTAATCACCCCTGTTTGACCCACAAAATCTTGCCCGCTTAAGGCCGTTTCGGGGCCTGTGGTTTGAGTGGGGAAAATTTGCACATTGACGATTGTTCCATTGTGTGTTCTGAAAGTAATGATGATGTCATGGTCGCTTATGAGCGATAAAATGACCGTAAAGGTTGCCATTCTTGGCGCATTAGGCCCATTAAGGGCGAAAATGTTACCCATGGAAACTTGAGCCGTATCATCATCCTCAATCGTTCCCGTAACCGCGTGAGAGGCCAGAATTATATTTACGGGATTTGTTAAGGTCAGGGTAAAGGTTTCATCAAATTCATCTAACACATCTCCTATAATGGGGATGCTTATTTGGGTTGAGGTATTATTAGGCAAGATGGTCAGTGTACCTGACATTGCCTGATAATCTTTGCCTGCTTGGGCGGTCCCATTCATGGTCGCATAATCTACTTGGGCGGCGGTGGTGGCTGTCGGCCAAATTGTAAAGTTAAAAATGGCTTCCTTTGTCCCACTATTGCCCTCAGTGATTTGCAGTGCATTCATGTAAAGGGTTGGGCTACCGTCATTATCACGAATTGTTGCGGTACTCTCTGCCGCTTGAATAATGGCGCGGTTAGGGTTACTTAACAAGACTTTGAAGGTTTCAACGGGTTCAATGTCACTATCGTCAATGATTGGAATATGGATAGTTTGGACGGTTTCGCCTGGGTTAAAACTCAAGAAAGCATTTTGCCCCACAAAATCTAAGCCTGCAACGGCTGTATCATTCACCGTTTTATACTCTACCGCCACCAAACGGTCACTTAGGCGTGATAAGTTCACCGTGAAGATGGCCTCATTCGGAGCTTGTCCCTCTTGCGTCGTGGTGGTTGGCTCAATCGAAATTTTAACTATATCATCATTAAGAATAGTAACCTCGCTTTGCCCCGCCCCCATTTCCACCTGTGAATTGGGCGTTAAGGTCACTTCAAAGGTTTCATCAGCCTCACTCATCAAGTCGCCCATGATGGGGACATTAATGAATTGTCTGGTTACGCCAGGGGCAAAAGTAAGGGTGCCTGAAATACCTTGATAGTCACTGTTCAGGTTGGCAGTACCATCCTTTAAAGTGTAAGTCACGGTAATTTCAGCGTCACTAGGGATAGTTAAAGTGACCGTTAACACCACATTCGTGGTCCCGCTATCTCCTTCAAGCAGGCGAGTATTTGTTATAATAGAAACAGCAGGTAGCTCGCCATGATTGATGTCATCATTAAGGATAGTTCCTTTACCTTGATTATTGATGATGGGCGTGGCACTGTTCGTTAAATTAACGTAATAAATTTCGTCACCTTCAAACTGCTCATCGCCTAAAATGGAGATATTAATGACCTGAGAAGTTATCGTGGGGCTAAAGGTCACTACGCCCGCCGCTTCCATGTAATCAGGGTTGAGTATCGCGATTCCTGGCCGACTGGGGGTGGCGGTATCACTGGCGGTGCTGTAAGCCACCGTAATTACTCGGTCACTCATCAACGATAAACTAACCGTAAATTGCGCCTGAGTGATGCCACTATTGCCCTCAGGTTGAGCAACATCATTGATGGTGAGGGCAGTATTGTCATCATCCTTAATGGTTATGATACTAGTGGCTTGGTTTGGTTGGCTTAATTGCACGCTGAAGGTTTCATCTAGCTCATCTAAGGTATCGCCCATAACCGCCATGCTAATGCTTTGTTGGGTGATACCTGCGCTAAATGTGACCACTCCCGTTTGCGAGATGAAATCACTTCCGCCAACAGCCGTGCCATTAATCGTGTTATAACGAATACTTACATCATGGTCACTCAGTAAGGATAAGGCGAGGGTTAAATTAACCAACGTTGTTCCGCTATCCCCCTCCATGAGATTAGCACTACTACCAATAGTAACGGCTGTGGTGTCATTATCCTTAATTGTACCGATGGCAATATCTTGGCCTAAAACGGCATTTTGCGGGTTACTTAGTTGCACGCTAAAGGCTTCGTCAAATTCATCCAATATATCTCCCATGATGGAGACGGTAAAAGTTTGAACGGTTGCGCCATCGGCGGGGAAGGTTAAAACATTGGCTTTGCTGACATAATCACTGCCTGCTTTAGCCGTGCCATCTGCGGTAGTGTAATCAACGCTCACTGTTTGGCCTGGCGTAATGGATAAAGTGACCGTAAAGAGCATGGTTTTCGTGCCACTATCGCCTTCCGTTAAAGTTGAATTAGCAATAGTCAGAGTCGGCGTGGTCGCGGAGCCATCATTATCCAAAATGGTGCCAATCCCTTGCGCGTCGCCAATTTGCGGGCCAGTTGAATTAGTCAGGTTGACAAAAAAGGTTTCGGTATTTTCTTTCAGAATATCGTTGATGATAGGCACGGCCACTGTTTTTTGGCTGCTACCTGCGGGAATCGTCACTGTACCCGATAGGAATTGATAATCTAAGCCTGCTTTGGCGGTGTTATCAAGGGTGTTATAACTCACTATTGTGTCTACTAAGACGGCAGGAGTTAAGGTGATGGTGAAAAGGGCTTGTGAATTAATCCCTTCAGTCACCGTCACATCACTAATACCAATGGCAGCAAAGGGGTCATCATCCAGAATAGTTCCCTTGCCCTGCGTATTGGCTGGCACGGTGGCGTTAGTCGCACTCAAGACCTTAACAAAAAAGGTCTCATCGGGTTCAAGGGTCAGGTCAGACGTAATGACGATGGTAATTTGGCTTTGAGTCACGGTAGGGCTAAAAGTGAGGGTGGCGGAGGGAACGCTCCGATAATCTACATCCGAGGTAGCCGTACCTGCGCTAGTTTGGTAGGTTATCGTAATGGGACGGTCACTAGCGGTTGATAGGGAAACATTAAAGACAAAATTGGTCGTGCCAATATTACCTTCATCCTGGGTTACATCATTGATGGAAACCGTCGCGGTGTCATCATCAATAATCGTCCCCGTAGCGGTATTGGTGGTCGTCAGAATGGTTACATTGGTGCTAGTGTTTAATAACTGAACTTGGAAGTTTTCATTAACCTCGTCTAAGGTATCGCCCAAGACATCCACCAAAATATATTGTGGCCCAATATTACCAGCAGTAAAGTTTAGTGTGCCACTCTTGGCGGTATAATCAATCCCCGCGATGGCGGTGCTATTGACGGTAGTGTAGTTAATCGCAATGAGTTTAGAACTGGCTTGGGCGAGAGACACCGCAAAAACCATGCTATTGGTGCCACTATTCCCCTCTGTTGCGGTGACGTTGGTAATGTTGGCAATGGGGGCAACATCATCATTGGTAATCGTGCCTATGGCTTGCGAGTCACTGACGGTTACGCCTGAAGTAGAGGTACTAATGTTAACGAAAAATGTTTCGTTGGCTTCATCTTTCAGGTCGCCATTTATCGGAATGGAGAAGGTGGTGTTAGGCCATGAAGCATTGGTGATATAAACTGTGCCAGCAGAGGAGGTGTAATCATTATCGCCAAAGGCACTCGCCGTTACATCTGCTGTTGTATAGGTAACGGTAATGTTGTTACCTATGCCTGGTTGAATGTTAGATTGTACGGTAAATTGCATGAACTGTTGGCCTGCATTACCTTCATTCATGGCCGAGTCATTCGCAAAATAAACCTGGATATTGCCCGTACTATCACTATCTACAATGATGGTGGTGGCATTATCAATGCTGATGTTGGCACCATTGGCATTAGATAGGTTAACCGTAAGCGTTCTATTCCCGTCAGCCACTAGGTCGCCGATGGCGGTAATAACAAGCGTTTTAGAAAGTTCACCAGGTAAAAAAGTGATAGTCCCACTCGGTGGGGTTGAAACAGCATCGTAATCAGCCGAAGGTATAGCCGTACCCGCGATATTATAATCCACTGTTGTAGCTAATCCACTGGCTACACTGAGTTCAATCTTAAAAATAACGGGTAGAGTATCCGTTGGGCTAATTGGTTCAGTCACACTGGAGGCATTCTGACTGATAAAGATGCTAGGGGAGGTATCATTATCGATAATTGTGACCACTGCTTGACTGCGTGCAATCGTGGCTGAAATCGCGCTACTGAGATTAACATAGAAATTCTCAGTACTTTCATCGCCATCATTGGACGTTAAGGGAATATTAATGAATTTTGAGGTTTCTCCTGCTAAAAATGTGACCATGCCCGTTGTTGAACTAAAATCAGCTAAAATGGCACTGCCTGTGGCGGCCGTGCTATAAGTGACCGTTGCAGATTGGGAAATAGGGAAAGATAAGGTCACGGTTACGACGGCACTTGAACCTTCAGTGCCAATAGAGTCGCTGATACTAAGGGTTGGACGCACAAATTCAAACGCGCCCACATCACAAGGCGTGGTTCGGGTAAAGCCTCGTTGGTCTCGGCTACTAATGGGGGCAGCCGTACATTCAGCCGCTCTCGCCGTATCAATCGCGTCGCTACCCGCAAATAAGGGGACGGTTTGGGTTGTGCCACCGTTATTCCCTAAGGTGCCAAAATTTAAATTCGTTTTGTTAGTCAGTTGTGGACTACAACCGGCGTTATCATTGGTAAAACTATTGCTAGTTAATACATTCAGAGAGCCAGCACAATTTGGGTTTGAGGGCGCGGTATTATTAGCAATCAGCGTATTATATAAAGTTACTGCGGTTGGAGAAGTTGTTTGTATCCCCCCCCCCCGACCCCCGACTCCACCTGTGTTATTCACAATGGTAGAGTGATAGACATTGACGGCTGTGCCACCCAGAAACTTAATCGCCCCGCCTCTAAAGGCGCGATTATTAAAGAAGGTACTATTGTAAATATTAGTTGTACCCGCATTAATATAAACCGCCCCCGCATCACCATTCGTTGTAGGCAGAGCAGAATTGTTAGAGAAGGTGCTATTATTAATATTCACTGGGTTGGGACTATTGGTGTAAAAAGCTCCTCCCCCACCACTCCCCGTGGTGGCAGTGGTGGCATTAGTAATAAAGGTACTATTTGTGATGTTTGTACCTCCACTCGCATAGATTGCTCCTCCATTTTGCCTGGCACTATTACTAATGAAACTACTACTTTGGATAAACAAGGGACTAGCACTATTAGTATGTATTGCCCCACCGAAGTTTGTGGCACGGTTGTTGGTCATGGTTGTGGTATAAATATTTAGGGCGGTAGAGGCATTGTTAACGAAAATGGCTCCTCCATTACTTGTTGTCCCAACCGTTGTTCTATTATTAGTAAAAGTACCGGTGTAAATATTCGTTGTACCTGCACTAAGATACATCGCCCCACCATGTTGCCCGCTTGTTTGCTGGGTGTTGTTCGTGAAGGTACTATCGTAAATATTAATAGTGCCTATACTATTATTATAAAGTGCGCCCCCCCCATTTCCAGAACTCGCGGTTACGGTATTATTGGTAAAAGTGGTATTGCTGATAGTCAAGTTACCGCCGCTTAGATAGAGCGCTCCTCCACTTTGGATGGCACTATTGTTAAT
Organism: Chloroflexota bacterium; assembly: GCA_020049115.1. Lineage (GTDB taxonomy): Bacteria > Chloroflexota > Anaerolineae > 4572-78 > J111 > JAIFLK01. Next base: position 13,811 of record JAIFLK010000165.1, read on the forward strand.
GAAGCTACTATTTTGAATAATTGCAGAACTAGCAGTAGCTATATAGACTGCTCCACCATCAAGATTACCCGTGAGGAGACCATTGCTAATGAAGCTACTATTTTGAATGAGCAGCTTCAAATTGGGATTAAAATTATTCAAAATTGCCCCGCCGCGGTTGCCCGCACCATTGCTAGTATTACTTAAAAATTTGGTGTTAGTAAGCACTAGGGTGGGGACGCTCCCAGCAACATTTTGAATAACAATTGCTCCTCCCCCTGCACCTAACCCTTTTTGTAAAGTCACCCCTCTAAGTTCAAGGGTATAGGCAATGGCACTCGCGGGATTCATAAAGAACAAACGGTTAGCATTATTCCCATCAAAAACAACCGTAAAGCCATTTCCATCAATAATCATGGAATTATCAATTAGGCGTGACCCCGAACCAAAAGTAACATTACAGTTACTTTGATAATAAACCCGTTTAGGAGACGTAAGAGCCGCATATTCAATGTCTATGGCCGCATTTAATAGGGCTTGTGAACACCCACTAACAGGCGTATCGGCCTTGGCCGTAGTCGGTTGGAATAAATTCAACCCAATCCCCGTCATAACGGCCATCAATATTAGAGCTAATTGACTACTTTGTTTGAGTATTCTCATTTGTTGTTTCATGGTATCCTCTTTGTTTTTGCAAAAGGCTAATAATTACAATCATTGAATAGAGTATCAGTATTTCAAGATTTGTCACCCTCACCCCAGCCCTCTCCCAAAGGGCGAGGGAGTCTCTTGTCACCCTCACCCCAGCCCTCTCCCAAAGGGCGAGGGAGTCTCTTATCTCCCCTCGCCCTTTGGGAGAGGGGCGGGGGTGAGGGTGATTTAGTAGTTGCACCCAAATCTTGAAATACTGAGTATATTTATGTCTGAAATTTGTTCAACAAGTTATGCCTACTCACTAGACACGACTAATTTGAGGCTTGCCAAGAGAGGGGATAACTACTGGATTGTTCCTAGTACAGCTTGGCAGAAATAAGTTTCAAGCCATTATAAGGTTCAAAACCTTATAATGGCTGGGTGAACTACGCACTTATTTACGCCTAGCTGTACTAGTGTCAGTATATCAAGATTTAGCCCCCTCACCCCAGCCCTCGCCCATTGGGAGAGGGCTGTATCTTGTCTCCCCTCGCCCATTGGGAGAGGGGCGGGGGTGAGGGGAATTTAGTAGTTGCACCCAAATCTTGATATACTGAGTATATCCGAACAGACAAGAATGTCTGTTCTACCGTTAGTACGTCGGACATTCTTGTCTGACCATGTACTATAGGACTTACGCAGAACCCTCACCCCGACCCTCTCCCACAGGGCGAGGGAGTAAAACTTCCCTCCCTTTGGGGGGGACTGAGGGGGGGATT
>JAIFLK010000349.1 GCA_020049115.1 Chloroflexota bacterium
GCCATACAGCAAAATAATCGTTCCCTGCCACCGCCGCCGCAAATCCATGCTTTGGAAATAGCCCTCAATATCGGCTTTATTATCCCGCAAGGCCAACGCAGCAAAAAATTCTTGATAGGTGTGATGGGCAAATTCAATGGTACTTTGGCTAGAAGAAAGTCGGATTAAACCGCTATGTTTGATTTCCTCATGGATGTCCTCACCCGAAATTTTACTTAACTCGGCTTGCTCATGGGGCGTAGCTTGCTGTTGATAACGCTGTAATTCTCGCACCAAAATTTGCACCCATTGACCACGCGGCAAGGTGCGCGAGCCAAGTTCCTGCAAAGCCAGGCCAATCGCGGCCAGCGCATTTTTACCACGCGGCAAGGTGCGCGAGCCAAGTTCCTGCAAAGCCAGGCCAATCGCGGCCAGCGCATTTTTACGCAACCGTAATGGCACTTGCGATTGCGTCGGCGTGAAAATTTTCCACCATTCGCTATCCGTGCGCTCAAGGAGATTATCGGTGAACACCTCAAATAAAATCCCCCGATTTTTGGGCAGAACTTTATCACTGCGCTTGGCAATTTGGGCAAACATATACAAAGCTAACGGCGTTTGGGCTAAATCCTCCAGTTGTGGGTCATTATAAATATCGCGCGCCACCTTACGCCCTTGTTCGGCTTGCAAATAATTAACTAAAAATGACTCAATATCTTCGCCACTTAACCGTTGTAACATGGCGGTACGGAAACCATGCAAGGTCGTGTAATCTTCAATTCGGCAGGTCAACACGACGCGATGTTGTCCATATTGCCGAATAAAACGATTTAACTCAGCATGAGTTTGCGCGGGTGAGGGCATTTCATTCAAACCATCTAACAAAAAGAGTATGGAATGAAGATTAATATTATCAGGAGTTTCACCATTCAATAGACGTACAACCTCCGATTCGCTGCCAAATTCATGCACCTCATAATTATTAAAGATGTCTAAAATTAGCCGTTCCATGCTTTTACCTGCCGTAAGCATGTTAAGTGGCACAAAAATGGGCAGAATAATCAAATCCTCGGAGGTCGCGGCGACATGCTCGGCATGTTCGGCTGCATCCAACATTAAGCGACGTAATACCGTTGTTTTACCGCCGCCCGCCTCACCCAATATTACGGTACGGCGGTCATTCACAATCAATTCGCGCACATCTATGGGAGCTTCTTTGAATAAACTTGCGCCCTCGGTGGCAAAACGGCGCAAAGGGGAGATTTCCTGCGGCGCGGCCAGTCGTCGCTCCAAGCGGCGGTCAGCAATATCGGTTAATATTTCAAAAACGGCGGGGGCTTTTTGGTTAATTTGCCCTAAGGCGCGCGGGGTCACAATAATGAATTGTGACGATTTGGTTGTGCGAACAGTGGCGGTACGCGGCACACTTTTTATCAGCCCAATCTCACCAAAAAAATCACCGCGCCCCAATTTGGTCACGACAATATCATTGCCCAGCGCGTCGGGAACTAGCACCTCAACCTCACCCTTCGCAATAATGTAACATTCATGGCCTAACTCACCCCGTTTAATCACCATTTTATTAGCCGCCACCGTTTCAGCCGAAGGAAACAGGGGCGCGATTTGGCGTAATTCGGCGTAAGTTAGAGTGTAGCGTGGAGCAAAGGGGTTGATGGTTTCACCCGCACGGTTGGCCTTGAGTGGTACATATAAATCTTTCCAAACGGCATAATCGGGATCTTCTATTAGCCGCCGTAAATAACGGCGCAACGGCGGCAAATGTTGATAACTGTCCAGCGCATCGGTCATTTCAGGCAATGGCATCGGGCCAGTGGAAAGAAAGCGAAATAAATGGCCTTTCCAACTCCAAAAATCAGGCGCATGGCGAGCCAATTCACTCACAAACGCCGCCGTTCCCCAAATCAGAATCGGTTGCGCCACGCGTGATAACCTATCTCGCAAAAAATTAAGCAAGCGTACAAATTGGCCGCGTTGGTCATCGGTCAGCTTTTCAAGGCCATAGACAAAAAAGACAATGGACTTATATTTGCCCGTTTGCTCTAAATTTTTGAACCGCCCCCCTTCGCTAATTTCACTTAATGAACGAGCCAGGTTAATATCTTTTGCGCTGACCTCAAAATTAAAAATGTAAATATTATCTCGCTCTAGGCGGCGGCGAAAATAATCAATCAGCCGCGCCCGCAAATCCAGGTCATCACATTCCGCAATGCCTAGCCCCCCCAGGTTGCCCATTCGTAGCATCGCCAAGAGGGTTCTTATTTCGTCAGGAAAACGAGCCGTAAATTCATCCATTTCGGGCATATTCTAAGACCTATATCCTATGTTGTCATCAAATTGCTATTCGTTCAATTATAACATTTGGCTACAAGCATGTCAACGCGCTCTAAAATAGAATTATACTGCGCGAGGGCATGAATTAAACTTTTCTGGAGTGCAAACCTTTAGGTTTGCCCCACGATAAACGGGCAAACCTAAAGGTTTGCACTCCAATTTATCCCCTCGCGTGGTATAAATAAGCAAAAATTTTTCCACCTATAAATAATACGATGATGGTCTGGTCAGACAAGAATGTCTGACCTACCTAATCAACAGTAGAACAGACATTCCTGTCTGTTCCAAACGTATATCACCTAAAAAGTTACAGGTGGAAAATTCCTTGAAAGACCTCACAGGTTTTTGAAACCTGTGAGGTCTAAAGTTGTCCCCAACCTTAAAATTTAAAAATCAACCCTTGACAATTCGCGTAGGATGTGATATTATACTCTTCGATGTGTGAGAGTCGTTAGCTCAGTCGGTAGAGCAGTTGCCTTTTAAGCAACGGGCCGTGGGTTCAAGTCCCACACGGCTCACTATATAGAATAAGTAAACTCGGTTTCATTGTGGCTTCATGCTATCAGGAAACCGAGTTTCTATCAGAGGACATTAAAACAGGATGGGAAGCATGTACTCTCGCTGTGAAATATTGTTTCCTCACTCTCGGGTGAGTGGCTTAAAAAAGCTGAAGGGTGAGGATTGGCGCAAGTTAACAGACCGTATTACCCTGTTACCTGAAACTGATGAGGAAGCTTTGGCCTTTTCACACATGATGATTAAGCTATGTGACTGTCTCAATTGTGATTTAGGCAGTTATAAAGCGGCTCTTGGTTGCTCTGCTTGCTCACAACGAACGATTAACGCTCTACGTGATACTGACCAACAACTTATCCGCCGTTTTGAAAAGTCTCGTAAAGAAGTCCGTTTGTATTTAGATGAAGGTGAATTACAAACAGAAGAAGCAGACTAAATTTTTAATTCAAATTAAATGAAGCGAATGACCTCATACAGGTTGTTCGCTTTTTTGTTTATACCGTCACGCGGAGTCCAAATCTTTAGATTTGACTCTAACAAATCTAAAGATTTGGACTCCATTTTCTGACCATGCCGAGTATATCTCTATGAATCAAGCCACTGCCCCAGGCAAAATTATCCTTTTTGGCGAACATGCGGTGGTTTATGGCCGCCCCGCCATTGCCGTTCCCCTTACGCAAGTGCGCGCCACCGCCACGCTATCGCCTAATTCAACCGCCTTTCAAGTGATAGCTCATGATTTGGGGCAACAGTATTTATTAACGGAGGCTGCCACCGATAACCCTATTGCGGTTGCCGTCAATGAAACATTACGACAGCTAGGCCACCCCGTCGCCCCGTCGGTTAATTTGGGGTTGCAATCAACCATTCCGTTGGGACGTGGTTTAGGCAGTGGCGCGGCCATTTCTACGGCAATTGTGCGCGTCTTAGCCCAATTTTACCAAACAGACCTCACCCCCGCCGAAATTTCTGCCATTGTATATGAGGTGGAAAAATTGCACCATGGCACGCCTTCGGGCATTGATAATACGGTGATTGCCTTTGAGCAGCCCGTTTATTTTATCAAAGGACGTGGGGTACAACGTATGACCGTGAAAAAATCGTTAACTTTCGTTATTGGGGATACAGGAGTTATCGCGTCTACGCGAGAAGTGGTAGCTGCATTACGCCAACGGTGGCAAACCGCGCCAGACCGCTACGAGGGTTATTTTGATGAGGTCGGGCGACTAGCCCAACATGCCAAGATGATTATTGAACAGGGTTTGGTGGGCGCGGCGGCTCTGGGTAAATTAATGAACGAGAACCATGAATTACTGACTGACATGGGAGTTTCATCACCTGAACTAGATAAATTGGTGCTGGCCGCGGGTGACGCGGGCGCGTGGGGGGCGAAATTATCGGGGGCGGGGGGTGGAGGTAATATGATTGCTTTGGTTGAACCTGCTCAGGCCGAGCAGGTAGCGCAAGCCTTACGCGCGGCGGGGGCAATAGAAACGATTATTACAACAGTGCGTTAAGGTTTACATCAGGAGTGCAATGGCCTATAGGCCCTTGCACCGTATATCAGTGTAATTTTCATGTGGTACGCAGTATAACTTAAGCGAAAACGTAACAATTTCGCCCACGTTCCTTAGCCAAATATAAGGCACGGTCTGAGCTGACCATGAGGGCTTGCGGCGTAACGCCATCTTTGGGGCAAAGGGCAATCCCGACGCTAAAACTGGGGGATACGGTTACGTCTGCCAGTTGAAACGGTTGCCGTGCCGCGTCTAATAAGCGCGAAACGGTTGCCGTGCCGCGTCTAATAAGCGCGCCACCAAAAACTCGACTTGGGTAAGCGACTCAATCTGAGGGACAATGAGCAAAAATTCATCTCCGCCCAGACGTACCAGCGTATCCGTCTGGCGTAGCAATTTTTTTATCCGCGCCGCCACTTCAATTAATAAATGGTCGCCTTCATGATGTCCGTAATCATCATTAATATCTTTAAACTTGTCCATGTCCATGATCATGACCGCCACCAGAGAATTGTTACGCTCAGTAATGGCTTGGGTGAGTTTGTCCCCTAATAGCACCCGATTATAAACGCCCGTGAGCGAGTCATGGATTGCTAATTGTTCCATTTTTAGATGAGCCGCGTGCAACTCCTCCTCCAGCCTCTTGCGTTTCGTAATGTCAGTATGAGTGCCGACCATGCGTAACGGTTGCCCGTCTGCCGCCCGACTGATCACCTTGCCACGGTCTAGAATCCAGCGATAGTTGCCGTCTTGATGCAACACACGATATTCACTTTGGTAATAGGGGGTGTCGCCTTGAAAATGCGCGGTGAGTTGTTCATACATGGGAAATCTATCCTCAGAATGAATCCCTT
>JAIFLK010000225.1 GCA_020049115.1 Chloroflexota bacterium
AATGGCGATTTGAAGGCCGTCATGGACATGCTGGCGGAAGAGACGCTGATGGGGGTGTAAGCCTTGACCAGAGGTCAGCATACCATTTAAAAATAAAAAGCCCTCAGTCATTAATTGACTGAGGGCTAAAATATATGGCTCATTAGGACAACCCCACCGAGCCGTGTGACATCCATCACCTTTTCGACCTGCTATTACAGCAGGGTGGAGATTTGGATAGGAGAATCTGCCTCACCCTCACGAGAGCTAACGCATATCTACTAAGACGCCAATCCCCAAATTGTTAAAGTGTTGAGGTCGGGGTGCATAGAGCATCACGAGAACGGCAGGGTTATTCGAGTAGTATAACATGATTTAAGTGGGCTGACAAATTACCCTATTTATGGGGGTGTATTTTAGTTTGGGGGAGGTTTTGCTCCCTCTCATACGTATGAGAGGGATGGGGTGAGGTAAAGTTTACGCTGCTTTGTCCAAAATTATATCTAATGAACGTTCATGGGCATCAAATAATTGCGGCTTCACTTTGCCCAAAACCACTTCCGCCGTAATAATACATTTAGAAATGTCATTTCGTGAGGGGATTTCATACATGACATCCAGTAATGAATCTTCAATAATCGTCCGTAAACCCCGCGCGCCCGTTTTATAACTCAGGGCTAAATCCGCCGCCGCCGAGAGAGCCTCCGTCGTAAAAATCAACTCTACGCCGTCCAATGAACATAAATGCTGAAACTGCTTGGCAATGGCATTACGCGGCTCGGTTAAAATGCGAATGAGGGCGGCATGGTCTAGCGGATGAACCGTTGCCATGACAGGTAATCGCCCTAAAAATTCGGGAATTAGGCCATAACTGAGCAAATCATCAAACGTTACTTGAGATAACAATTCAGATTGATGGGTAACAGCGGCTTGTTGTTTAGAGCTTTGCAAGACCAATTTCGGCGAACCGTCAGCTAATTTTAAGACATTGCTCGCGGCTTTGCTTTTATCAAAGCCCAATCGCCCTTTAATCCCTAGACGCTCTTCAATGGTTTTATCTAAATTTTCAAACGACCCCGCGCAGATAAAGAGAATATTGGAGGTATCAATTTGGATAAATTCTTGTTGCGGATGTTTACGCCCCCCTTGCGGTGGTACGTTGGCCTTAACCCCTTCAATAATTTTCAGCAGGGCTTGCTGCACCCCTTCCCCCGAAACGTCACGGGTAATGGAAGGGTTTTCGCCCGATTTGCGGGCCGCTTTATCAATTTCATCAATATAAATAATGCCCCGTTCGGCTCGTTCAATATCGTAATCTGCCGCTTGGATGAGGCGCAACAAAATATTTTCCACATCCTCGCCCACATAACCCGCCTCCGTTAAGGAGGTGGCATCGGCAATACAAAATGGCACATCAAGCAAACGGGCGAGGGTTTGCGCTAATAAAGTTTTGCCGCAGCCCGTTGGGCCAATGAGCAAAATATTACTTTTATGTAACTCAACCTCGCTATTTTGTTCTTTCAGTTTATGTTGGTTAATTCGCTTGTAATGGTTATAAACCGCAACAGACAACACTTTTTTGGCATGGTCTTGCCCCACGACCCATTGGTCTAAATGTTTCACAATCTCTTTAGGCGACAAGGCGCGACCATCAGGCCGAAATTTAGAATCGGCAGGGGCGCGGGGGGCTTCTTCATCTAGAATCTCTTGGCACAACTCCACACATTCGTCACAAATAAACACTTGGTCAGGTCCCGCAATCAGCCGATGAACTTCATCTTGTGTTCGTTTACAAAAAGAACATATTTGAATGTTAGACCGAAAGCGTGAAGCCATAAGAGTGATACTCCGAATGAGAAGTGAGAAGTAAGAAACCGACATGAAACCTCACAGGTCTTTAAGACCTGTGAGGTTTATTTAAATTTCATACCTACCCCCCTTAATCCCCCCGATATCGGGGGGAGATTTTGCTCCCTCTCCTACGTAGGAGAGGGTTGGGGTGAGGTTTTTACCTTAAACTATTTTCTTAACTTCAACTTTATCTTCTGCGACCGTCGCAGGTGTGCCTAAAATATGGTCAACAATGCCATATTCTTTCGCCATTTCCGCATCCATCCAACGGTCACGCTCAAAATCATCGGCAATCCGTTCCGCCGTTTGACCCGTATGTTTGCTAATAATGCCAAACAACATATCTTGTTGGCGTTTCATCTCGCGATATTGGATTTCCACATCACTGGTATAACCCTGCGCGCCGCCACCTGCTTGGTGCATGTGAACCGTCGCATGGGGCAACGCATAACGCTGCCCTTTGGTGCCAGCCAACAACAACACCGTCCCCATGCTGGCCGTCACGCCAACGGCGTAGGTACTCACGGGGGCTTGGATTTGTTGCATCGTGTCATAAATCGCCAACCCTGCGTAGATAATCCCACCAGGGCTATTGATATACATTTGAATTTCCCGTTCAGGGTCTTCACGGTTCAGGTAAAGCAACTGCGCCACCATGAGGTTCGCAATTTGGTCGTTAATCGGTGTGCCTAAGAAAATAATCCGTTCTTTCAATAGGAGCGAAAATATATCGTAAGCCCGTTCACCCCGACCACTACTTTCAATGACCATTGGTACTAAAGCACTTGGAAACATGTTTTCTTAATCCTTTAATTGAGTCATCTGATGACTACAGTCATCAGATGACTTAAGCTACTAGTCATGATTGACTTCAGGAGTCGCTTCCTCAACCGCAGCCGTTTCAATGGTTTCAGGAGATGACTCATTCATTTCACCTTTGGCGATTTTAGCCAAATGTAACAGCGTCTTATCAGCCAACAACTCGCTGGCGATTTCTTGCTGATAACTTTCTGACTGCAAAATATATTGCCAAATACGGTCACCTAAACCAGACATCTGCGAAATGTAGCGCGCCCGTTCTAGCACTTCAGTTTGCGTAATTCTCACATTTTCTTTTTGCGCCAACTCAGATAATACTAAACCCGTCTTAAGGCGATGCGCGACCTCGCCCCGTAACTGCTCACGCCAGGCTTCAGGGGTCGTATTTTGCATTTTATAGTAAGCGTCTAAGGTTAAGTTAGCTTCTTGTAACCGTTGATTTTGGCGCGTTAATTCTTGGTCAATCATCTGCTCTTCAATGCTCAACGGCCATTCAACCAACTGTAACTCTGCCATAACTTTATCTAACACTTGTTGGCCGACTTCATGGGCGCGTTTCATTTCACGTTGTTGCTGAATGTTTTCTTTTAACTCTTCACGCCACTCGGCTAAACTGTCTTTGTCGCCCATGGCTTTCGCAAATTCATCATCAATCGGCTCAACTTCTTTCACTTTCACCCCATTAACTTCAACAGTGAAGGTGATTTCTTTACCCGCCACATCGGTTTCTTCATAATCCGCAGGATAATGAATCGAGAAAGTTTTGGTTTCCCCGTCACTGAGACCGACTAACGCCGCCGTCATTTGGTTTTGGGGATGAATGGTTTCCCCTTCATTTTCTACCGTGACCAATTCGTAATCTATGGATTGATTTTCCACAATCACCGTGTCGCCATCTTTTTGCGTCACGGAAATGGACACACTATGGCCTAATTCTGAGGGTTGTTCCACTGGCACCCAAGTGGCATTTTGGGCTTGAATCCGCTTTAACACATTCGCCACATCTTCATCCGTCACTAATTCACTCGCGGGCGTTTCTAAACGAATATGACGATATTCACCCAAAATCACTTTGGGTTCAGTTGGCACCCGTAAAACCAACAACAATGGCTCCCACTTTACTTCTTGCAACGTAATTTGAGCGTAAGGTTTTACCCCTGCATCAGTCAAAGCCTTCGCAATCAGCGCATCGGCTTCATCTTCTAACATTTGTTGTTGTAATGCTTCTAGCCCTACCCGACGAGCTACGACCTGAAAGGGAGCTTTACCAGGGCGGAAGCCAGGAATTTTGATTTCCCGAGAAACCTTTTGAGCTGTCTTTTTGAGCAATTTATCCAACTGCTCCGTTTCAACCTCTACGGTGACTAATGTCTCGCACCGTTCAAGTTCTTGTGTAGTAACCTTCACGAAAGTAAACCTCTTTTATAGAAAATTAAAAATTGAACGTTCATCATAACATAAAGGCTAACGGTGGTCAAATCATTTCCAAAAGAACTTACCCTAAAATGATACCCACCTTCTCACTTTATGTCAAATGAAATTTAGGCCATTCCAAGATTTAAATCGTCCCAAATCTTGAGGAGTGATACACGCCCTCGTGTATCACGAGTTAGCACGAGGGCGTGCTAACTCAGGGCGTGCTAACTCCTCTCCTCTTTGGGATGTTTATTTTCTTGGAACAGCCTTAAGAGATTACAGCACTTCCCCAACCTTCCGCCTATCTTTGGATTGTTAGCCCTTTTGCAGTACAATGGGTAGGCAACCTTATCCCCAAATTAAGTCAATTATGAGGTAAACATGAAACTTGTCACTCTAAAAGATGGACGTTTAGCCCGCGTAGAGGCTAATCAAATGATGGCCTTTGAGCATAAAGGGGGCATGATGGCCCTCATTCAAGCGGGTCAGGCGGGTTTAGCGGCAGTGCAAGCCGAAACCGTCAACAGTCAAATTGAACCCTTTACCCTTGACCTGGTGGCCGCGCCGCTGAGTCAGCCCTCCAAAATTATTGCCATTGGCAAAAATTACGCTGAACATGCCAAAGAGTCTAAAAGTGCTGTGCCGACCAGCCCCATCATTTTCACCAAATTCACCACCGCCATTATCGGTCATGGCGGTGTCGTCACTTGGCGCGAAGCCCTGACCAAGCAGGTGGATTTTGAGGCCGAGTTAGCCGTCATTATCGGTCAGACGGCGCGCGAAGTATCCGAAACTGACGCGCTGAATTACGTTTTTGGCTACAGTTGCGCCAATGATGTGACCGCCCGCGATTTGCAATATGGCGATAAACAGTGGGTGCGCGGCAAATCGTTAGATACCTTTTGCCCGTTGGGGCCATGGATTATTACCAAAGATGAAATCCCTGACCCGCAAACGTTAGACATTCGTTGCATTGTTAATGGTGAGGTCATGCAATCCAGCAATACCAGTCAGATGATTTTTAGCGTGGCGCAGCTCATTTCCTTTGCCTCCCATGCCTTTACCCTGCTGCCAGGGGACATTATTCTAACGGGTACACCCGACGGCGTGGGCTTTTATCGTGAGCCGCCCGTCTTTCGGCAAGATAACGATGAGATGATAGTTGAAATTGACCAAGTTGGGCAGTTAATCAATCGCTGCCGAAAAATCAATTAGGAATTAGGAATTAGGAATTAGGAATTAACAGTTTTTTCAATTCCTAATTCCTAATTCCTAATTGTTTCATGTTAGCCCAAGCCCAAAAATTAGCCCCAGAGTTAGCCCGTTTGCGGGAAGATATTCATCGTCACCCTGAACTATGTTTCAGAGAGTTTCGTACCGCCCAATTGGTGGCGGATACGTTACAGGAAATTGGTGGTTTTAACATTAAAACCCAAGTCGGCAAAACGGGCGTGACGGCTGAAATTGGGAATAGCGACGGCTCCACCATCGCCATTCGCGCCGACATGGACGCGTTGCCCATTACGGAAATTAACCAAACGGATTACGTTTCCACTGCGCCAGGCATTATGCATGCCTGCGGCCATGATGGGCATACCGCCATTTTGTTAGGCGTGGCGCATTTGTTGAAAGATAGCTTTATGCGTGAACCCATGGCGGGGCGAGTGCGCTTGCTCTTTCAGCCTGCGGAGGAGGACGTGGACGCGGAGGGCGTGAGTGGCGCGCCCCGCATGATTGAGGACGGCGCGTTAGAGGGCGTGGATGCGGTGATTGCGCTGCATGTTGACCCCACCAAGCCAACGGGCGTGGTCGCCACCAACGCGGGTTGGAACTCCGCCGCCGTGGATACCTTTGAGGCGTGGCTGACGGCGAGTGGTGGGCATGGGGCCTATCCGCACCGCGCCACCGACCCGTTATGGATATTAGGCCCCGTGTTAATGGCCTTGCATGGCATTGTGGCGCGCCGCATTGACCCCATGAAGTCAGCGGTGGTCAGTTTGGGGC
>JAIFLK010000017.1 GCA_020049115.1 Chloroflexota bacterium
AGTTCATCTGGCCCAAAAGGTTTAGTAATATAATCGGCGACTTTGGCGGCATAAAGGCCCAGGGCTTTATCAATGCTTTGCGCCTGCGCCGTCACCATAATGACGGGAATATCGGTCAAATCGGGGTCGGCCTTCATTTGGCGGTAGATGTCCCAACCGCTTATCCCTGGCATCATGACATCTAACAGCACGAGGTTGGGTTTTTGCTGCCGAATGGTCTGAATGGCATGCGTGCCACCCAGAACCCCACTGACCTCAAACCCTTTGAAGGTTAGCAACAAGCGGGTCAATTCAATAATTTCCGATTCATCATCAATACATAAAATCCGTTTTTTAGTCATAGTTGCCCTATTTTTGCAGACCTAATACTTTGAACACACTTTTTTTCAACGTATCTTGCCGAAACGGTTTAGTGAGATAATCGTTCACCCCCGCCCGTTCACGCGCCACCACTTCCTCAAACAAACTATTACGGGCAGTCAGAATAACCACCGGCAGATGTTTCAGATTATCATCTGCCCGAATTTGCCGATAGACTTCCCACCCATCCATGCCAGGCATCATAATATCCAAAATTACGGCATCGGGCAATTGTTGGCGTAAGGTATTTAAACCTTCTGGCCCATTCGCTGCCCCTATCACCTGGATATTTTCATTTTTTAACACTTGTTTAACTAAGGCAATAAGCTCTGGCTCATCATCAATGCAAAGTACCTGCGCTCGATAGTCCATTTAACCCAACTTTAGACGGTAAATAGTCTTGTGTTAATAAGTTAATCTTGATTATACCAGCCAAAAAGCAGACAGACAATTGCGATACCTTGAATGGGCTAGTTTAAATTTTCTACTTACAGCTAAACCTGGTACAATAGCTGACTTGTTAAGCGACTAAAATTGAGTCGCTCAATCTAAAATTTAACCACCAATGGGGGTCTGGCAATATCAACGGACTCCTTTTTATTTGAGCTTTATGGTAAAGGTAAAGTAACAACATGTTAAATGTCACCGATTTAACTCTGGCGTATGGCGACAGAGTCTTATTCAAAGAAGTCAATCTTAAGTTTTTACCTGGCAATTGCTATGGTTTAATTGGGGCCAATGGGGCGGGCAAATCCACCTTTTTAAAAATTATTTCAGGCGATATTGACTCAACGCGCGGCAACATTTCCGTTGCCCCAGGTGAGCGTATCGCCATGTTACGTCAAGACCAATTTGCCTTTGATGAATACACCGTATTACATACCGTTATTTTGGGGCATAAACGGCTTTATGATGTCATGATAGAACGTGATGCCATCTATGCCAAACCTGATTTTTCGGAGGAAGATGGGATTCGGGCGGGCGATTTAGAGGCCGAATTTGCTGACCTCAATGGCTATGAAGCCGAGTCGGAAGCAGCCGTTTTATTGAAAGGGTTGGGTATTGCGGAAGAATTACACAGCAAAAAAATGGGCGATTTAGAATCAGGTTTCAAAGTGCGGGTATTATTGGCGCAGGCCATGTTTGGCAATCCTGACATTTTATTACTTGATGAACCGACCAATAACCTAGACTTACAAGCGATTTCATGGCTAGAAGATTTCCTTGACCGTTTCAGCAATACGTTGATTGTGGTCTCGCATGATAGACACTTTTTGAATAGCATTTGCACCCATATTGCCGATATTGACTTTAGTAAAATTCAACTTTATGTCGGTAATTACGATTTTTGGTATCAATCCAGTCAATTAGCCATGAAGCAACGCCAAGAATCGAGCAAAAAAGCGGTGGATAGAATTGCCGAATTGCAGGAATTTGTGCGCCGTTTTAGTGCCAACGCCTCCAAATCTCGCCAAGCCACCTCCCGTAAGAAATTGATAGAAAAGCTCACGCCTGACGAAATGCCCACCTCCGCCCGTAAATTTCCCTATATTGATTTTAAGGCCGAGCGACCATGTGGCAAAATTATTTTGACCGTAGCAAATATAAATAAAAAAGTTGAGGGCGAGAAAATCGTTACTGATTTCAGCCTCACCCTTAATAATGGCGATAAAATTGCCTTCATTGGGCCAAATGATTTGGTTAAAACCACTTTGTTTGAAATTTTGGCGGGGCAAATAAAGCCCGATAGCGGCACAATTGAATGGGGCGCAACCATTAAACCCGCCTATTTTCCTAAAGAAAGCAGTGCTTTTTTCACGAATAGCGACCTGAATTTGATTGACTGGTTGCGCCAATATTCAGTGGAGCAAGAAACCACTTTTGTGCGTGGCTTTTTGGGGCGCATGTTGTTCTCTGGCGAAGAGGCTTTGAAGAAAGTAAATGTTCTGTCAGGGGGTGAGCGAGTGCGCTGTATGCTTTCTCGCATGATGCTTACGGGAGCTAACGTTCTAATTTTCGATGACCCGACTAATCACCTTGATTTAGAAGCAATTAGCTCGCTCAATAATTCGCTCATCAAATATCCTGAAGTCATTCTCTTTTCCTCCCACGACCATGAATTTGTCTCCACGATTGCTAATCGTATCATTGAGATTACGCCCACAGGCTTCATTGACCGTGCCATGCCCTTTGAGGAATACATCGTTAATCCCGCCGTGCAGAAACTCCGCACCGCCCTGTATCATCATCAAGAAAACCTCATGCTGTAACGCCAAGGGCTGCGAAAAGGAACGCGAAGGGAACGAAAGGAACACGAAAAGCGCGAAATTTCTTACTTCTCATTTCTTACTTCTTACTTTAGCATGAACCGTGTCTCATGGTTCATGCTTTTTTATACTTACGGACCTTTACTAACGGAGTGCAAACCTTTAGGTTTGCCCAATAAATATGAGCAAACCTAAAGGTTTGCACTCCAATCAAACCCTCCCATGCCCAAATCGGCTCGTTTTTGGGAAATTGACACCCTGCGCGGCTGTGCCGTCGTGGTAATGATTTTCTATCACTTCACCTGGGATTTAGTCTACTTCCATTTGATAGATATTGATATTTTTGGCACGGCCTGGCAAACCTTGGCCCGCGCCATCGCCACCACGTTTATCTTTGTGATGGGCGTTTCCCTCACTTTAAGCTACCAACAGGCCAAATACCGCCTTGCCACGTCAGGACTATTTAGTAAATATTTATTACGTGGTTTACAAGTGTTAGGGTTAGGGTTGCTCATCACCATCGGCACGTATTTTTTCATTGGGGTAAATGGTTTTGTAATATTTGGCATTTTACACCTTATCGGCGTGTCCATCATGGTAAGCTACCCTTTTTTAGGCCAAAATAAATGGCTCAGTTTAGGAGGTGGATTACTTTTTATTGCGATTGGTATTTATTTGAACAGTCAAGCAAGTTACTCCCCCTGGTTAATTCCTTTGGGAGTTAAGCAATATGGCCGCGCCATGGTTGATTATTACCCGATATTTCCCTGGTCAGGGTTGGCCTTACTGGGCATATTCGCGGGGCAAAGCCTCTACCCTAATGGTCACGCCAATTTTAAGTTGCCAGATATAGGCTATTTACCACCATTACGCGCTCTCCGTTATTTAGGGCAACATTCCCTATTAGTTTATATGATTCACCAGCCCATTTTAATCGGCTTACTGATTATTCTCGGTTATGGCACCTTATAACCCAAAATCCACGAAGAAAAACGAAGGGGTTGCTTTTCTTAATTTTTCTTCGCGTGTCTTCGCGGATGCTATGATAATTAGGACTTACGCAAAAGCCAAGTCCTATTAAGTACCCAAGCAAAAAATTTGCGGCATTTCGTAGGGGCAATGCCTTGTGCTTGCCCCGTTTTGGACAGGGACAAGCCCTGCCCCTACGAAAATCATTAAATCGGTATAATGCCGCAGAATTTTTGCTCACCTACTTACTCTTCCTTTATAGCGCGCTCCATATAAAGTTGCGCCGCTTTATCGTGGGGGAAGTGCGTTAAAACTTGTTGCATACAAGCGATGGTGGCGGTAAAATCCTGCTCATAAAAATGGTGCGCGCCGCGCTCAAAATCGGCTTTGGTATGTTGTTTGGCGGCGCGTAGCTCACGCGAGTCACCATCAAAAATTTCATAGACCTCTACGGGGCGGCGTTTGCCCTTGACTTGCACCTTATCCAAAAAGCGGGCTTGATAATTTTGCGGCTGTTTGAGTTGGTCAAAAGAGTCTTTGCTAATCAGCAAATTGACCCCATACCATTTGGTCAATTCCTCCAGCCGAGAGGCAGTATTTACGACATCAGAAATGACCGTCGTCTCCATGCGCTGCTCCTCGCCCACCGTGCCAAGAATGAGGTTGCCCGTGTGGAGGCCAATGCCAATCCGTACGGGATGTTTATAATGTGATTTAGCGTTATAAATGTCTAGTTGGCGTAACATGGCAATGGCCGCTTGCACTGCATCATCCACATTTTCGGGGAACAGTGCCATGATACCATCACCGATATATTTATCAATAAAGCCGCGATATTTACGGATAACGGGGCCAATTTCACCCAATAGACTATTGATAAAGGCAAAGTTTTCGGAAGGAGTCATATCTTCGGAAAGTGCCGTAAAATTACGCACATCAGCAAAAAGGGTGGTCATGCGCTTCTGCACCTGGTCGCCCAAATTGACCTCGACAATACTTTGGCGTTCCAACAGGCGCAAAAATTCATGTGGTACGAAGCGACCATACGCCGTATTAATTTTAGCCAGGTTCAAATGGGTACGGAGACGGGCCAGTAATTCATCTTTATCAAAAGGTTTGGTCAAATAATCGTTCGCCCCCACCTCAAAGCCTGCCAACATATCTGCCGTAAAATTACGAGCCGTCAGCAAAACAATCGGCAATTCATGGGCGGGGTGCGTTTGGCGAATCTTAAAACAAACGTCATAACCCGATAGCTTTGGCATCATGACATCTAACAAAATAATGTCGGGGGTGATACGGGTGAGAATATCTAACGCCTCAAAGCCATCGGCGGCTTGAATGACCTCAAAATCATTCAGCGATAAATAGTTATATAATATCAGCCGATTGAGGTTTTCGTCATCAACAATTAACACCTTAAATTTCTGCCCTTCTTGCGGTGACAAGCTAGGCGTAGTCAAAATGGGTTTGCTCATGGCCTCTCGCACCCGCATCATGTCTTGCGGTGGCTTACGATAATCAGCACTTTCTACCTGCGAAATGGGCAGCGTGAAGCTAAAACGCGTGCCATGCCCCACCTTTGACTTGACCTCTAATTGCCCGCCATGTAGCGTTACGAGTTGTTTAATAATGGTTAATCCCGCGCCAAAATCTAAATAGGCATGGCTACGGTTTATTTCATCTTGTTCAAAGGCTTGGGTTATTTGCTTAATTTTCTCCGCCGAGATACCAATGCCGCTATCGGTTATACTTACCTCAACCATAGTGGTAGAAAGAACTCGCGCCGTTACCTCAATTTTGCCTGTTTCCGTAAATTTAATGGCGTTATCTATCAAATTATAAATAATTTGTTGTAGTCGGGTTTCATCGGCTGTTACTAATGGTAAGCTAGCTTGGATTCTATTATGCAGCTGCACTCGTTTATGATTGACCAAAGGTTGTGACATAGTTAAAATTAAGTCAGTCACCTCGCGTAGGTTAATGGCTTTCACCTGGAGTTTTAAGCCTTCATGTTTCAGTTGATGAAAATCCAACACATCATTGACTAAATTAGTCAAGCGTCGGCCACTCGCGGCAATCATCGCTAAATTATAACTTTGTTCAGGTAAAAGTCGCCCCAAACCATCTTCCAAGAGCGACTCCGCCACACCAATAATCCCCGTTAAAGGATTACGTAATTCATGCGAGGTGGTTGAGAGGCATTTATCTTTCAGCTCATCAAGTTCGCGTAAAGCTTTATTTTCCGCCTCCAGTGTTGCCACTTGCGCTTTTAGGTGAGCAATTTGTTTCTGAAGAGACGTTAATTTGGGGGGTAAAAGTTTATCGTCCATGATAGTTTTGAGTGACCTTTATTTTTTATTAAGACTTAAGGGAGTTCCAAAATTTAAATTGTCCCAAAATCACCCTCACCCCCGTCCCCTCTCCCAGTGGGAGAGGGGAGACATGCTACTCCCTCGCCCTTTGGGATAGGGTTGGGGTGAGGGTGTCCGTTCATCATGGGAGGTTTATTTTCTTGGAACTCCCTACTACAGCTAGGCGTAAATAAGTGCGTAGTTCACCCAGCCATTATAAGGTTCAAAACCTTATAATGGCTTGAAACTTATTTCTGCCAAGCTGTAAGGTTCAAAACCTTATAATGGCTTGAAACTTATTTCTGCCAAGCTGTACTACGCAATTGTCTACCCCCCTTAATCCCCCGACATCACCCTCATTCAAGGGTAAAGGGGGAGACTTTACGCCCTCTCCTACGTAGGAGAGGGGTGGGGTGAGGTGTTTGTGTAAATCCTATCTGTAATTCAATGTCGGTTGATTACAAGCGAGAGGGTCAACGGTAATCGGCAAAGTCACGTCGCCAAAGGTCGGAAACTCATTTCCTTGCACTTGATATAAATTAACCACCAAGCTAATCAATGGTAAATCGGCGGGTTGGCGAATGAGTAAATCGACCTCATCACGAATAATTTCGCGGGGGCGGATTTGGGAGGTGGGCATGAAGCCACGCATAAGGGCTAAGTGGTCATTTTTATCTAACACTGTTTCACCACCTAACGGTTGCACCGCCACAAAATAATCTTGGCTGAGAGGAGTAGCAGCCTGCCAAAATAGCGTTAAGCGGAGAAAACAGCCTGTCCGTTTACGGATAATCTGCTCATGAGAAGCAATAATGGAAAGCTGCCCCGCCAAAAATTGGCCTGGTGCGAGATGTAACGCAGATTCAGCTGGAGGGAGTTCCTGGCTGATGGGGCGAGGTAAAAGTTCCCATAAGTAGGGATGGCCTGTGGGAGCTAATAAAATTTGCCCTGAATGAACGGCTTGAGTTAGCCAGGGAATGAAGCCTAAATCAATGGTTTCACGGTCAACCAAAATGCGCCGATGTTCGGCCAGCCGAGTCCGTAATAAAGCCTAAATCAATGGTTTCACGGTCAACCAAAATGCGCCGATGTTCGGCCAGCCGAGTCCGTAATAACGTTTGGCTTTCATTGGCGGCCATGCGGCTCAGGGCGGTGGTGGAGAGGGCTTCAATGTCGCCGCCGCTACGGGCCGCTAAACTTTTGGCATAGATGAAATCAGGTAATACGCTGTTATCTTGCCCGATGATGGTTAAGGGGCTGCCTGCTTGAGCAATAGCTAACACCTCTTCCACTAAATCCTCCGCTTGCCAATCGCCGCTTAAATTGACCTGGCGATAATTACTCTCGGCGAGCGGGGAGAAAACCAAATAAACTATCATTAACACCATTAAGTTAGCTAATCGCCGCACCGATTGCCGCACCAAACTCCGTTTGATGTCCGTAATACGAATATATAAAATTGACCAACGCGCTAATTCATGGGTTATCTTACCCATGAATATGCCTAACCCGATGCACAAAGTCAAGGTAAGAGGGATAAGCATACTATCCAAATCAACCACTTTGTAGGCTAGGCCAAAAAATGTTAAGGCGAACAGGGGCGGCAGGAAAAGCCAACTGGTACGGTAGGCCAAAAGTAGGCCGATAAAGCCCAAAATGACTCCTGCTAGGGTAATTTGGTCGGCTTGTTGTTGCAGAAGTTGTTGCATGGCGAGCCACCAGGCGGCGTTGGTGGCGGGGGGATGAACTAGGCCCCACCATTCACGAGTCGCCACCATGAACCAAAAAGTATTCCAATCGGCGGCGTTGCCATAGAGCCAGGTTTGACCTGAGCGGTTGAGGGCGGCCCAGGGAAGATAAAGGTAGGTGACGAGAGGTAAACAGGCCGTCACGGTCAGTAATATGAAATGGCTGAGGGCTAGGCGCAACCGTTTCCAGATAGAGTGCGGTAAATGTGTCTCATTATTACGTTTATAGCCGACCCAACATGCTTGGCAAGGCGTGGCGCGCCAGGAGTACCATAATACACCGAAAGCAACGGTGGGCGGTAAAATGAGGGCGGTGCGGTGATGAACCAAGCCTGCGCCTAAGACTAAACCGAGCATGATGAGATAACGGCGGCGCGGCCTTTCTAGCCAGGTGAGGGCTAACCAGTAGGTCAGGGCAAAAATCAGGGCATTCATACTGTAAACTTCCGCCATAATTGCGCCGCGCCAAAAGATGAAACTGACCCCTAAAACAACGCAAGTGGCGGTGCTGGCAATGCGGTCATGAGTCAATTTCCAGACGGTGAAATAGAGAAATATTAAGGTTAATAAACTAGTGACGGTTGACCACATGGTAACCCGCCAAACAACGGCGGTTTGGTTGAGGGCGGGTATGAGGTCTAGCCAACGAACAAAGAGATTGGCTAACATGGTGTACAAGGGGTAGGCGGGGGAGTGGGGGATGCCCCAACTACTGCCCGTAATTTGTAAGACGGCGGAGTCCCAGCCTTCGATTTGCCAGGAACTCATGCCAGGGGGCATGGTTTGGTGATAGAGCCAAGCGAAGGTGAGCAGGATTAATCCCAATTCGTAGGGCAAATGAAATAAACGGCGCAGGGTGTGGGTGGGGTTGAATCGTATGTGCATAGAGCTATGATAAGTCAGAGTGAGACCTTTGGCAAAAGCGATTTTGAAAATTCGTAAGCCGCGACGCGAGGCCACAACTTGGAGTCCAAATCTTTAGATTTGTTAGAGTCAAATCTAAAGATTTGGACTCCTAATTTGAGTCACCAATATTGTTAAAATTACAGTTAAGACGCATAATTAAGAGAGACATACCATGATGAAGGCGAGGAGGAAGTGCGATGCTCATTCGAGAAATTCAAGCTGATGAGGCCGACATATTTTTAAACCTCAAAAAACAGCTAGATGAAGAAACCGAATTTATGATGCTGGAGCCAGGGGAACGGAAAACGACGGCGGAAAATCAACGCCGTCAAATTGAACGGATTCGAGCGAGTTATAATAGTACGATTATTGTAGCGGAATCTGAAGGAAAATTGGTGGGCTACATTGAGGCCATCGGCGGTTATGTGACTCGTAATAAACATTGCGCTTATCTGGTGATAGGCGTGTTGCAAGATTACACCCGCCAAGGTGTGGGCAGTATGCTTTTTAAGGAATTATTTACGTGGGCAGAAAAACATCGCATTCATCGCATGGAATTAACGGTGTTGGTGCATAACCATGCCGCATCGGTGTTGTATCATCGCATGGGCTTTGAAATTGAGGGTTTGAAGCAACGCTCGTTGCGAATTAATGGTAAGTTTGTAGATGAATATTACATGGCAAAATTATTATGAGTTACGAATTATGAGCTATGAGTGGTTATACTGCGCAAGGTTACAAATTGGAGTGCAAACCTTCAGGTTTGCTCGTTTATTGTGGGGCAAACCTGAAGGTTTGCACTCCAGCAAAGTTTAATTTATACCCTCGCGTAGTATAACATTATAACTCATAATTCATCACTATTTTGGAGAATTATGTCGAATCAAATTATAACGATTAGAAATATTGCCCAGCATGTGGGCGCGGCGGTCACGATTCAAGGGTGGCTCTATGCGAAGACGGGCAAGGGGAAACTCCAGTTTTTACAACTGCGAGACGGCACAGGCATTGTACAGGCGGTGTTATTCAAGCCGAGTCTGCCTGAAGAGACGTTTGAGGCGGCTAAACATCTGACTCAAGAGTCCTCAGTGATTGTGCAGGGAACGGTAAAGCAGAGTGAGCGCGCCCCTGGTGTGCCAGGCGGCTATGAAATTGAGGTAACAGATTTGCAAGTGGTGCAGGTGGCGGAGGAATATCCCATCACGCCGAAAGAACATGGCATTGAGTTTTTGCTAGAGAACCGTCATTTATGGATACGTAGCCGTAAGCAATGGGCGTTGTTACGACTGCGGGCGACGGTCATGCGGGGGTTGCGTGATTGGCTGGATAAGCAGGGTTTTTTGGAAATGAGTACGCCCATTCTCACCCCCGCGGCGGGCGAGGGGACGAGTACGCTGTTTAAGGTGGATTATTTTGGCGACCAAATTTATTTGGCGCAAACAGGTCAACTCTATAATGAAGCGAACATTTATTCATTTGGCAAAGTCTACTGTTTTGGGCCGACCTTTCGGGCGGAAAAGAGTAAAACTCGCCGCCACATGACCGAGTTTTGGATGCTTGAGCCTGAGATTGCGTTTTGTGACTTAGAGCAACTCATGCAACTGGAAGAGCAGATGATGTGCGCTCTGGTGCAACGCTGTTTGGAGGAGTGTGCGGAGGAACTTAAGGTTTTGGAACGGGATAGAAGTGTGTTGGAGCGCATTTTGCCGCCCTTCCCGCGTGTGTCTTATGATGACGCGGTGGTGCAGGTGCAAAAAATGCAGGCCGAGACGACTGACCCTGAACAGAAACAATTATTACAGATTGAGTGGGGGCAGGATTTTGGTAGCCCGCATGAAACGGCCTTAACCAAACAATATGACCGCCCCATTTTTGTTTATGGTTTCCCCACGCAATGCAAGGCGTTTTATATGGAGCCGTGGCCGAATCGACCAGAGGTGTGTAAAAGTGTGGATATGTTAGCCCCTGAAGGGTATGGCGAGATTACGGGTGGCAGTGAACGAATTAGTAATACTGAATTATTGCTGAAACGTATCCATGAGGAACAGCTACCCGAAGAGGCGTTCAAATGGTATATTGACCTCCGCCGTTACGGGAGTGTGCCACATAGTGGCTTTGGTCTCGGCGTGGAACGCACCGTAGCTTGGATTGCGGGGATTCACCATGTGCGGGAGACGAACCCCTTCCCACGCACATTGGGGCGGGTTTATCCGTAGGAATTAGGAATTAGGAATTAGGAATTATAAGCCATTATAGCGTTTTGAACGCTATAATGGCTTATTTGTAACGGAGTATTTCATGAAAACAAATAATCGTAGGCAACTTGGTTTAACGGGGAGGTTGGTTATTGGGTTGGGTATGGCGATATTTGCCTTGATTTCCTATTTTGGGGCGACCTCTTACAATGAAATTACGGGCGAGACGCAACATATCTCGCTGACCAAAGAGCAAGAGATTACGCTAGGGTCACAATCTGTCCCGCAGATGGAGTCGCAATATGGGGGCGAGTCGCAAAATGCCCAAGCCTTACAATTAGTACAGGAAGCGGGCATGAATGTGGTGCAAAAAAGTGATGCGTCCAAAGCGCAATATCCCTTTGAATTTCATTTGCTGGCCGATACCAAAACCATTAATGCCTTTGCGCTGCCAGGCGGACAGGTCTTTATTACGATGGCCTTGTTTAATCAATTGGAAACAAAGGGACAATTGGCGGGGGTTTTGGCGCATGAGGTCGGCCATGTGATTGCGCGCCACTCCGCCGAGCAGATTGCTCAAGCACAATTGACGCAGGGGCTAACGGGGGCGGTTGTTATGGCTTCTTACGACCCTGATAATCCCTCAACGGAGCAAATTGGGCAGATGGCCGCGTTGGTGGGCAAGGTGGTTAATCTGAAATATGGGCGTGATGATGAGTTGGAGTCTGACCGTTTGGGGGTGCGTTTTATGGCGCAGGCGGGCTATGATCCCCATGCCTTGATTGGGGTCATGGAGATTTTGGCGCGGGCGGGTGGCGGGGCGCGTCCCCCTGAGTTTTTCAGCACCCACCCTAACCCTGAAAATCGGGTGGCGGAGATTCAGGCAGCGATTGAGAAGGAGTTTCCCAATGGCAATTTTGAGGGCATGGTGAAATGAGAATTAAGAACAGCGGATGAGGTGAATGAAGCGGATAAAAGGGCCGCGCAATTCATCTCATCCGCTGTTCTTATTTGCCTTACAACCACCGTTCTATCAATTCTTTTAAGTGACGCAATAGCTTAAAAATTGTCTCTAAATCATCACGCGTGGCTACGAAAGGCTCGGTTACGGCGTACTCTTTACCTGCTAAAATCACAAAATACCAAAAACGCCCCTCCACAAACAAGCCATAAATCGGTTGTTCCACTTTATTGTTTTTGGCTTGAGCGCACAACATGGCAATGAGCAGTTGCCCCAACGGGTCATTATCTCGCCCCCGCGCCCGTTTATATTCGTGCAAACAAAAATAGGGTTGGCGCGGTTTTTGTCTGCCTGAAGCTAACATGAAATCGGCCACGCCTGAAGCGGTAATAGAGCCTAGTTTGGCCGAAAGTGACCGCCCAAAAAAGGGTTTATAATGGGGATTAAAAAAATCAATTAACAAAAATAGCGGGCCAATGAAACAAATTTCTAGCTCTTGCTCATTCCAATCATCAATATTGGCTCGGAGTAATTTTTGTAAGGCTTGTAAATTATTGGCCTCATGCGGCTCAATCGTTACATTTATTACATCTAACCACTCTGATAAAATGGCATGATTTGCCACTCGGACTAAGCCAAAAGTATTTTCTACTTCCTCATACGTCCAACTTTCAAAAGATTTAGTCGTCATATTTCCCTCCATTGCGTCTTTGAATATTTGTTTTAGCTCAAGAAATCGGATGTCTTTAAAATATCTGATTTCTACTATTTGCGCCGTCGCCAACGAAACCAAAAGAGTCCCGCCAGCAAAATTGCACTGAGAACACCCCAGGGCCAACTTTGCCAACTGTTATCATCCGTTACAGTGGTGGCAGTGGCGACCACTGCGGCAGTGATGGCGGGGCGGTTGGTGAGTAGGGCAACGGCGGTGGCTTGATGAACGGAGGTGGCGGTGGGGGCGTAGGTGGGCAAGGCGGCGAGGGGAATGAGTTTGGGCGTGGCGATGGCTTCAAGGGTGGCGGTAGGTGTGGGCGTTACTTTTTGTAACTCTGTGGTAGCGGTGGCAATGGCCTGACCAAAAACGGGCAGGACGGGAGTCTCACCCTCAAATTTGGCAAAATCGGACTTTATCCAGCCAAGACCGTTGGGTGAATCAACATAAATAATTTGCCACCATGTGCCATCGGCACTTTGCGCCACCACTGCGACTGAGTCAGCCGCATAAAAACCGCCGAGTCGCTCGGCTGCTTCATTCGGCTCGACACGCACATTGACAGGATCAACAATTTTGGCCTCGCCCATGACGACAGGTTCAGGCGTGGGGGTGATGGTCGGCGGCGGGGTTTCTGTGGGCGTAGGAGTTACGGTAGGCAACGGGGTTTCTGTGGGCGTGGCAGTCTCAGTGGGCGTGGGAGTCTGGGTCGGGGTAGGAGTGTTGGTCGGGGTTAGGGTTGTCGTCGGCGTAATGTTGATAGGGGAGGTCAAAGTGGTAATATTTGTATTGGTGATAACGGCCACCGCCGCCGCATCACCCACAAATGTCACCACGCTATCCGCCACCCAGCCCGCCTCAATTTGCCACCAATCCGCCGATTCGGTGCGCCCCGTTACGGTAATAAAGCTATCCGCCGTTAATGAACTAACAATAGGATACGTTATCCCCGCGCCAGCACGAACATTGACCGTATTGATTGCTTGAATATGTGGCACTGTGGGGGTGGCTTGGGCGGGAGGGGCAACCGCAGCCACCGAAGCAGGTTGCATTTGCGTTAAGGCGGGGGCGGAGGGCAATGTGCCATTTTGCATGGCCGTAACCAATTCGCGGGTTATATCTAAATAAAGATTACCATAACCTTGACTCGGCTCAATGTGTGTACCTTCAGGCCATTCATTGAAACTATTGATAATGACCATGGCGGGTTGGCTCGCCACCGCCCCTTGAAACGTTTGCCGATAATAATCCCCATTACGGCGCGCTACGCTAAAGGCATTGGTACGAGGCAAATTCGTATCATCATAACCTGGCATGGCCGTGGCAACCCATAACCGATTATTACCAACATCGCGCACCCGTTTACCCCATTTAGCTAATTCATTGGCGGGCGCACCTGACCAGGCAACGGTATAAAGATGATGGCCGTCAAAGACAGTTTGATACGCCAAATCCGTGCCTTCGGCAATCCACAACGTATTATGGTCGGGGTCAAGTTGGGCGCGAATGGCTTGCCAACGGGCGACGGAGAAGCGTTGCTGCCGCCAAAAGAAAATAACGGGCTTGCCTTGATAACGAAAATAGGCGGGATGATTAACATGGGTGGTCAGCAAAGTGGCTAATCCATTGACCACCGCCTCATCTGAACCATAAAAAGGACTTTGAGTTTCAAAATCCACTGCCGCCTTAAAACCCGTTGCCTGCCCCACGTCTAATAATTGGTGAAAATTAGTTTCAGTTTGATTATTCTCAACTTGCGGCCCATACCATGACTGAATGAAGGCCGTAATACCCGCACCCTGCGCCTGTGAAACCTGCCGTTCAATGGTGGCGCGGTCAGCGGAGGTGTAAAACTCGGCGGGTAAATCAGTGGATTGGCCTGATGACCAGGTAGTTTGGTCAAACCAGGCGTAATAAAACGCTAATACGGGTGGTTGCTCTTGCGCTGAAACGATGCTATCTGGCGATAGGCTAAGTAAGAGGCCACCGATAATGAGATAAATTAAATATTTCATAAAACATATTGTCCTTTATTGCCTTAAATAACTATTTGACTTAAATTGCCAAACTTGAGTATATCACACAAGAGATTGACCGCAAAACGGGCTAAGTTGAGGAATTGCTAGACGTTGCCATGCGCTAAAATAACAAAAAGCCTGCGGTTAACAGGCTTTCGCGTGAGAGTTCGTTTTTATAACGATATAATTCGACATATTTGGGGTTTAACTTCCTTAACCGATTGTCCCATTGTGTATACGGTCAAACCATGTTATAATTTAGTCTGTAAAACTCGTTGGAGGCAACGTTATGCCAGATGGTAAAACCAAAAGCGAAAAAACGACCTTAAATCAAAAAATCTTAGGGGTGCGAGTTCGACAGGCACGGCTTCGCACGGGCTTAAGTTTGAATGAGGTCGCCCAAGCATTAGGCGTTTCAACCGAAGTAGTTTCAAAAATTGAGGCCGGTGACCATGCCGTCACCCTACCACAGTTGGAAGTTGTGGCGTTAATTTGTAATATGCCCGTGTTAAATTTCTGGTCTGACCTGCCGACTGAAGACAAACGTCGCTACCCCACTGTTGATGCGATTGCCTTTCGCCAACGTATCATTGGGTTATTGCTACGTAAGGTTCGTACCGAAGCGGGGCGGTCTGAGGAAGATTTAGCCAAGCAACTCGCGATTCCCGCCAGCCAAATTACGCAATATGAACTTGGTCAAGTGGAAATTCCCGTCATCCAACTGGAAGCTCTGGCGCATTATTTTAATGTGCCAATCAATTATTTTTTAGATAATAGTCTTGCGCTCAGTGATGCAAATCTCAGCCAGAAATGGACTCCCCTTGAGGAAATTATCCAATTTTCACAGTTCCCGCCTGACGTACGTGAATTTTTGGCTAATCCCGCGAATTTGTTATACATTAACATCGCGATGCGTCTGGGTGAGCTTTCGGTTGATACCCTTCGAGGTTTGGCTGAAGGTCTTTTAGAAGTGACTTATTAAGGCTGAAACAACGGATAAGCAATGGTTTTGCCTGGCTTATCCGTTGTT
This sequence comes from Chloroflexota bacterium, assembly GCA_020049115.1. Lineage (GTDB taxonomy): Bacteria > Chloroflexota > Anaerolineae > 4572-78 > J111 > JAIFLK01. The sequence continues at coordinate 15,521 of JAIFLK010000017.1, forward strand.
TTCATGGCTGCTTTGTCATGCTAGAGCAGGCTTTTGTTCCTACCCATAACTTAGCAGGGGCCGCTGACCACAATAGTCCATCTATTGATGAACTCTTTGAGTTAGCTACCACGCGTAACTTAGATGTTATGCTGCGTAAGTCCCTCGGGATTGCCATTCGCTTATTTAAAGCGGAAGCTGGTTCATTGTTATTTCTTGCTAATACTACCCGTCGTTTACGAGCGGGAACTTTTCAACATGCGGCATTGGCACAGATTGATTATTGGGAGGAGTCCATTACGAAACGGTTGCAACAAGGCCCTGTGCCACAACCACTCGCCACTTCACCCCCAATATTTAATTCTAAGTTGGACAACGGGCAGTTATTAATTAACTTGCCTGTTTTGCGCGACACTAAAATTATTGGTGGCTGTTTAAGTTTACTTTTACCCCTTGAGCTAAAAGCCCTCACACCTCAACAACAAACGTTCCTGCACCGCCTCGCAGATAGCACGGGACAGATAGCCTCACTTATTTCTGACCTCGAAATTGCTCAACAACGCATGAACCAAATCAGCGTTTTTTATCAGGTTGGAGAAGCGTTAATTACCAATTTCGATTTGCACAAGTTCTTGCTAGACACCATGCAATTAGCGACGAATGTCGTTAATGCGGGGGCTTCATCGCTCATGTTGGCCGATGAAGAGAAACGGGAATTAGTGTTTGAGGTGACGCATGGGGCGCGGGCGGGGTTGCTGAATAAACAACGGATTCCGATTGATGAAGGGATTGCGGGTTGGGTCGCTTCGCATGGACAACCGATTGTGGTCAATAATCCCCGCACTGACCCCCGTTTTAGCTATCGGGTGGATGTGCGAACGGGCTTTTTAACCCAATCCATTGCGGCTGTCCCGTTGACGATTCGCGGGCGGACAATTGGGGTGTTAGAGGTGCTTAATAAATATTCAGGCTCAGGCTTTGACCAAGATGATGTGCGGGTATTACACTCTATTGCCAGCCAAGCGGCCATTGCCATTGAAAATGCGCGCCTCTATGAAAAAATTCGGCTAGAGCATGACCATATCATGACCGCCCAAGAAGGGGTGCGGCGTGAGGTCATGCGTAATCTGCATGATGGGCCGATTCAATCTTTGTCGGCCATGAGCATGAGCCTTGACCATTTAGAGCTACTATTGAAAACGGGCAAGAGTGAAGCAATCGCGGCTTCCGTTGAAACATTGCGTGGGTTAGTTAATCAAGCCACCTGGGAAACGCGCCAAGTGTTGTTTGAATTACAACCTTTCGCTTTGGAAACACAAAGCCTTGAGGTAGTTTTAACGCAATATGCTCAAGAATTACGTGAGAGTGGCAATTTTATTGTCAATTTCACTGAAATACCCCCGTTGGATTACGATAAGCATGTGGCTAGAACTATTTTTTCCATCGTCCAAGAAGCCATTAATAATATTAAGCAGCATGCCAATGCTCGTAATATTTGGCTGACGGTAACGCCACGCGATAACCGTTGTTGGGTGGTGATACGTGATGATGGCGATGGTTTTGATGTGGCAGCTTTACAGGAAGATGAAACCAAGCAAATTGCCGTCGGGTTAATCCACATGCGCGAGCAAGCACAGTTGATTGAGGGAGATTTGCAAATCGAATCCCGCCCCATGCCCCCTCATCGTGGCACAACGGTCACGCTGTCGCTGCCTGCCCCCGCAGAAAAAGTAAGGAGTTAGATTTTTTAATAAAACACCACAACAGATTTAGGAAAAGCGGAGAGACTAGCGGCCAGAAATAGGAGTGTCAAAATTTCATTTTGACAGGCGAAAGTAAAACTTTCGCCCTCCTGAAAAGGTTAATTCATGCCCTCGTGTAGTATCAGTATATCAACATTTGCAGGGGGAGTCATCCGATGACTGCTAGTCATCGGATGACTAAGGCCACAATCTTGAAATACTGAGTATAACTCTAAAATCCTTTTTCCCCCATCGGTTGTTGTATCTACCCAAACCATGAGCAACGCTAAAAAATTACACGAGCAAGCTATAAAACTGTTTCGCCAAGAAAATTATGACGCAGCCTTACCTAAGCTGAACGAAGCCTTACAAGCTGCAGGCACTGATGTCCATCAAGCTGCCCTCATTTATAACGACCTGGGCGTAACCTATTGTCAGTTGGAAGATTACCCCGCCGCCCACCAGGCCTTAGATGAAGCTATGCAACGCTTCACCGAGTTGGCGGATAAAAAGGGGCAAGCGCAAACTATTGGCAACCGCGCCTCAGTTTATGAGGCGGAAGAGGCGTTTGACCAGGCGATTGAGCATTATAAACAATCGGCGGCCATGTTGGAAGAATTGGGCGAAAGTGAAACCGCCATGTATGTATGGCAAGCCATTAGTCGTTTGCGGATGCGGCAAAAGCAATATTTGGCCGCCATTGCTGCCTACGAAGAGGGCATTGATAACATGCCTGAAGGTTCATTTAAGCGTAAAGTATTACAAAAAATCCTAAAAATACCTGGCGGGTTAATGGGTGGTTAAAGACCAGAATTTTCGCTTACGGAGTCCAAATCTTTAGATTTGATTAACAAATCTAAAGATTTGGACTCCCTTACCATGATAAGGACATGATAAAATGAAACAGAGATTTAAAATAATCTGGCTGTTAGTCGCGCTTTTTTTACTCAGTAATCTATCGGTTTATGCCGATGGTGCCACTAACCCGAACATGGCGCGGGTGCGAGTGGTTCATGCTTCACCCAATGGGCCGAAAGCCGACGTTTATCTGGATGGGCAACCTTTTCGGCGTGATGTCGCTTTTCTAGGCGTAACAGATTACACGGATATACCAGCTGGCAATCATACCATTCGTATTTTGCCTGCGGGCAGTCCACCTGAAACACCCCCAGTGAAAGATTTGACCGCCCCTTTTGAGAATAATAAAGCCTATCGCATTATGCTTACCGGGCAATTAGCGCAATTAAAAGTGGCCGTCATTCCCGATGACCTTTCACCCACGCCCCCCAACCAAGCCCGCGTAACTTTTGTTCATGTTTCCCCTGGCAGCCCTAATTTTGATATTTGTGCGGTCGGGCAACCTGCCTGTTTTCAAGGCAATATTACCTACGAAGAGAATCGTGTCGTTAATTTATCATCAGGTGGTTACAATTTAGATGTACGCCAAACAGGAACAAATAATAACTTCATGACGATTAGTGACACTTACCAAGATGGGCAGGCTTATACTGTTTTCCTGATGGGTTTAATCACGGCTGACCCACGTCTGCAACAAATTAAAGCCCTACCCATTGTCACCCGTCCCCCCACTCCCCCTAGTAACAGTAACCAGGGGCCAGGACTGCCTCCCCATACAGGTGCATTTTTAGCCCCTGAAGTGGTCGCAGGCTTAGGGGCATTTATTTCCTTGCTCATATTGGGTGGCGGCATGTGGATGATGCGTCGCCGTTTTAGCTAAATTGCTAAACCTCACCCCCGTCCCCTCTCCTACTTAGGCGAGGGGTGATAAAGGTGACTCCCTCTCATATGTAGGAGAGGGCTGGGGTGAGGTATAAAATCTAGTCTCAAAATAAACAAACCCGCTTGTAACTCAAAGTGGGTTTGTCTATTTCTAACGGTTTATGAAATATACTTTTTGCCTCATGCTTGCCTGCCTTAGCCTCATATCTTGCGGTAATGCCATTAAAATTGTTCCGTTTAGTGACATTCCCATTCCTACGCCAACCCAGGGCAGCCCCCATAACAGCATTGCCTCGACCTTTCCCGCGAATTATACCGCTAATATACCGCAAGAAATTATGGCTGAATCGATTCAACTGGATGCGCCTGTGGTTGTAATGGGCTGGTCAACGCAAGAGGCATGGGGAGCTACGGTGACGGATTGGGATGTGCCAGAGAATGAAGCGGGCTGGCATAGTACCTCAGCTGGCCCTGGCAACGGCAGCAATATTGTTATTTCAGGACATAACAATAGCATGGGGGGGCGGGTGTTTGCCAATGTAGAAGATTTAGTCGTGGGCAATAAAATTACCTTACAGGATAGTCGCGGGCGCAGCTATCATTACGAAATTACAGAACGCAATATTGTCCGCGCCCTCATGGCCTCGGCGGAGGCGGAGGCTTATTTACAGCAAATTATGCTCCCGACCCCCACCGAACAGCTAACGCTCATCACCTGTTGGCCGAGTTGGAGCAATACGCATCGGCTCATCATCATCGCTAAACCCCGCTGATAACATGACGATTCGCCATTTGTAAGACCATCAACTCGGTGTTATAATAAACATTATGTCTAGTTGGATAATGATATGAGTTGATTTGAAGGGGGTTTTTAACCTATGGGAGCTTTATTTGTTTTTATATTAATAATACTGCTATCAGCCTTTTTTGGCCTAGAAAATTTTGTCGTCAATGGCTTAGGCAGTGCTGACATTCAGATATTGGGTGTATCCGTATTAAGCGACGGCTTTCGCGCCGTTTTAGCGATGGGGATTGTTTTTTGTGAATTAGCCGTTATTGCTTTCTACATGTTAGACCGCGTGAGTGATGCAATTCGTGATATTATCAAGCCACTGATTCGGTTAGTGCCGCTCTCACTTTTCGTAACAACCAGTTACAACACTTTATCGCCTATCGTTTTTAGTTTACTCCCCGCCACCGTCAGCAATGCCTTTGGTGTGACTCAAAGTTTTCAGTTTACGGCTGCCGTCCATAATAGTAGTTTTAGTGAAGGCATCTTAACAACCGTTGCGACCATGATATTATTTCTTATTACTACGACGGCTTTAAGTGATAGAAAAGAATCGGTGCGCGTCAAACAATTAGAAGCGCAAGTTAAATATTACAAGGGATTAGCCCTTAAATAAACCCACCTGTCGGGGATTTATTCATCAGGTGACTTGAAGTCACCTGATGAATAGACCCATCACCTGAAAATTTACAGGCGGAATAAATCACTATTTTTAACAAGGAATTACCACGTGGGTTTTAGGCTGAGAATCATCTTATTGTTAGCTTTTGTACTATTGGGATGTAACAACATTCCAGGAGTCAAGATTGTGCCGCGCCCCGCCACCGAAATTGTGGATAATCCCCAGGCGGGAGTCGCAACCATCTTGCCCGTTGCCGTCAGCGAAGGTCAACCACAACCCCTCGCCTCACCCACCATGACTGCCACCTCAACCCCTATCCCTACCCCCACCGCCACCCCGCTACCCACCGCCACCTCTTTTTTCTTACAATCCTTAACCACCGCCCAACCGCCGTATGAAAATACGCTACCCCGTCATGGACTATTACTCATCAGCCTCATTTTCTTCATCATCATGTTGATTTGGGGCATCGGACAATATTTTTACATCAGCTTTGCCCAACCTAAAGGGTTAGACATTACAACCCTGGATATTAAAGCCCAAGATGGTTTATTTGTCGGCGCAGTTTTATCCATGACCGCACGACGCACCTTTACCTTTACCTCACCCTTCACCCGTTGGTCTCAAGTCATCAATTTTGTCTCCAAAACATTGGAACAAGAGTTAATTCAGAAAGCGCAACAATATGCCAATATTGAGGAACTAGAAGCCAACCTCAAAGTTATTACGGAGAGTTTCTTTCAAGAGCCTGTCGTACAAGAGCTATGGACTGACTTTGGTGTAAAAGTAATTCGCTTTAATATCGAAATTCGTTTCTCTCAAGCCACAAAAGATGCCCTGATTCGTAAGGCTGAGGCCGCGGCAGGCGGACAAGCCTATCTCGCTTATGCTAGAGCCGCGCACCTTGACCCCAACTCCCCCGAAAGCCGCGAACTCTATCGAATTTATCAAGAAACGCAAGGTCAAGTGGACGCGGCCCGTAATTTGGGGGGTGGTTTCACCAATTTAGCCAATATCTTAGGTAACACTGTAAAAGGTAAATCCGCTAATGACGAGTAACACTCCTCCTACACGTAGTATGGATATACGGCAACTTTTGGTCACGGGCAGCATGCAATTAGCCATTTGGGGGCCAATTGTGATTGGCATTTTTAATCAATTGTCAATGGCTTTCTTACATACCGAAAGCATTTATGTCTTTTTAGAGCCACCCAAAGATGGCCGACTTTATCCCTTTATGAGCCTAGAAGTAAGTTGGTGGTTTGTGTTTGTCTTCATCACCCTCATCTCTATGGTTGGCACCTATGTCAGCCAACAACGCGTCATAAACCGCATGATTTATCCATTATGGCTATTTCTCTGCTTCCTGTTAATTTCGGTGAAACCCGTTTTTTAAGCACGCAAAACCTCACCCCAACCCTCTCCTATCTAGGAGAGGGAGCAAAATCTCCCCCTTTTAAGCCCACACCGCCAATGCGCCTGGCAACACCTCAAACTTAAACTCCCGCCCATGCGTACACAACACCTCCCCATCCACATGCGCGGGCAAACCCACCGCCACCCGTAACTCAATTTGCGTTACTTGACGCAACCTCACGACAGGATGCGTTACATGTTTCCCCTGCAAAGCACGCGGCAATAAATTCAACAACGTCAGCCGCGACCTCGTTCCCCCATAACAAACATCTAA
>JAIFLK010000103.1 GCA_020049115.1 Chloroflexota bacterium
ATTAGCCAATTTATTAGGCCATATAAATAGAAAATATAATTGTTATATTTTTTATTCAAAAATATATCGTTAAAAAAATTCATTATTTATCCAGAATATTTCATAAAATTTAGCCCTAATACTACCCCTTGAGCAATTAACCAAGCCCAACCAACTCCCCATAACCCCCATTGTAAACCCAATCCATAAGCTAAGGATATGCTTAAAATAACAATAGTAGTTTGACCGATAATTAATGGTTTAAGCCGGGCTTGGATTCTAAACTTAGAAAAATAAATCAGGTTCATGACAGTTGGAATAATGGCTATCGCTAAGATATATAATAATGGGGTTGCTTCAGCGGCATAGCTATTGCCATAAATAGAAAGGAGGGGAAAAGCAATTATTATCAATCCAATCGCGATAAAAAGACTAATAATTAAGCTATATGTAACTGTTTGATAAAATAACTCCTCAACATTATCAATGTCATTAGCACCTTCAGCAAACAATGAGAGTGACCCGGCAGCGGCTACCGCACTCAATCCACTAGCAATTATCCAGGGAATAAAAAAATGGGCAGTTTGAATAGAGCCAAATAAATTTAAGGCCAAAATAGGTAATATCTGGTTAGGTAGTTGTTGTAAAAAATTTGCCACATGATTACTTAGAGAATATTTCATAAAATTGGTTGATAGTCCCTGAAAAACTACAAACGGCTGATATCTTTCAGTCATTGCTTGGGGCAAAAACCAGCCGATGGATAACAAGAAAATAACACCTAATGAAATATCAAAAACAAGCATAATCCCTAAAATATTCTTGCCAATTAACCAACTAAACAACCCTAACAGCATAACTCGTAAAACAGATATTAAACTGTTTGTAGTGACAAGAAACTCAGAGTGTCGGGTTGCAATAAACACTGAGTCTAATAACTGGGTTAAATTTAATAGGAGTGCTAAAGTGATAAAAGCTAAAGACAAATCTATATTATTTTGAATAAATAATAGTTTAGGAGACCATATTGGTAGGCCAATAATAAAAATAGTGGTAAAAATGAGACATGTAACTCCCCCCCAACTTAAAACTAAATTAATTAAATGTGTTTTATTGTTGCTCTCTGCATACCATTTTATAACCCCATAGCCTAGACCTAATTGAGCCGCAGTTGCTAATAAAATTGCGGCAGAAATCAGGCCCGAAGCCAAGCCAATAGTTTCCGTACTTAAGATACGTGCCGCTAACCACCAAAATATAAACCCTAATATACTAGCAAATAAACTATTGGCAGCTAAGGCTAAACTATTACGGAATAATGAGTTTTTGGAAATAAACTGAATCATAGCAAATTTCACTGGTCACCTATTGACGCTAAGAATATTGCTGTTGGATAACGTTTTTGCAAAACACCTTCATTATCGCATAAAAGTAAAGGTATTTCCGTCGAATTTAAACGCGATAATGAACTCATCTCGTCTAACAAATAGGCATCAAGAGGAAATCTATACCAATTAGCTCGACTTCTTTCCGTTAATAAAAACCAACTGCCCTGAATTGTGTTGAAGAAGCCCGCCCGCCTGATTAAACGTATATCTACATCGGATGTCTCCGATTGACTTTTTCTAGCAAAACCACCCCAAACACCCGCCCCCAATATGGCGGGACATTGTTCGGCACGTTTGGCAATATCTGCGGTATAAGCCATTAAGCCATTTTCATCATAGTAGCCTATGCCAAAATGTTTCAATACTACCCAAGGGTGAGCGTTAAATAAAAAATTCAGTGAATGAGTAGTAATGATGGCTAATAATATAGCTATACGAGTAGAAAAAAAATTACGAAACATCCATCCTAAGATAGATATTCCACTTAACTCTAAAGCTATCTTAAAATTTCGCTCACCATTATCCATATTAAAAAAACCTTGTCCACCCCAATGAATTAACAACCTGCTCAATTTAGACCTAGACCGTAAGAAAGATTTTATTGATTGATCATTAACTTTATACATAATTCATCTCCCCTAGTTGAACTAATTTTTCGCGCGTGGCCTCTATTGACTGTGAGTTATCAATAATCGGGATATTCTCTCGCATGCATATTTGCTGATATAAGGCTTGTCTTGTTTTCCAGGGAGTATCATACTTCAATTCAGGGCGACGTTTGAATGTAACCTCGCTGGAACTATCAATACAAACTACCCTAGCGTAAGCAGGGACTAATTTGAGAAAAAGTTGCCCCACCCATTGGGTATGTAATTGGTCGTTATCAATCCCAACCATAATATCAACTAAGGTATCATGGACAAAACGGTCACAAACAACTGTCCAGCCGAACCACAAGGGCAAGTAAATCTTAAAAATTAAATATAAAGTCATATCAATCAATTGAAGCCACGGGAATAATTTACTAACCCACCTTGACCGCCACATTTCCCAGACTCCATATTTCACATTATTTCGTTGAAAATGATAGCTTAAGCCTGTTAAACGACAATAGACCAATAGCGGCACCGATAAAAATTGGGGAAACCGCAACCAAACTTGTTTGGCTTTGCCACCCCTAGCCGTAACTGAGGCCATAATCTCCTTAATAAACGTAGATTTACCGACACCATCTGGCCCAATAAGGCAAATGAGTCGGGGTGAGGTCAATATGGTCGGTTTATGAGTAGCCTCATGCAACACCATCTCAACCTGCTGCCCCATTTCTGGCCATGTAGGCCAAGATTCAATAATATACTTTTGAGCCTTCTGCCCCATCGTTTGGCGCATCGCTGGCGCATAAACCAATGACATCATGGCTTGGGCTAACTCAGTCGGACTGTTTGGAGTCACGGTTAAACCCCGTCCATGGGCTAATACCTCAACCGTACTGCCTAAAGCACTGGTGATAACGGGTTTACCCTGGCGCATCCCTTCCATAATGGCTAAAGGCATTTCTGAGGGAATTAACTTAAAGGGCAGTAAAATCATATCCGTTTGGTATAATTGCTGTTGTACTTCCGTTGGCGATAAAAACCCTGACATAACTTTAACCTGGTTTTGTAATTGTAAATGCTCAATTAAAGTTAATAGCTTATTTTCATCAGCAATCATTTGATTGTCGTGTCGTCGGGACAAGATGATTAGCTTGACATGATGCCCCCAGCGTTGACCAATATGAGCGATAGCTTTAATCGCCGCATCTGCTCCTCGATACAAGTATGGCGAGCCTAAATACAAGGCAGTCAATTCTTTGTTATCGTTGGTAGTGGATACGGGTAGTTCATCCTGTTGCAATGGGTCTAAACCAGGATAAATAACTTTAATTTTTTCTTGAGGGATACCCTGTTGCTGTAATTGCTGTTGCACTGTCTTACTTAGCACAATCACTGAATGTACCACTTGATGATTAAGGACTCGTTGCACGAGCCAACGAGGAACTAAAGCAGACAAGAGAAAATAGCCATAAAATTGCGGATTCTGACGAAGTTCATCAAACCCTAACCTAACTATTTCCTGGGGGGTATATATTGAACCAGCAAATAATCCGACCACTGGCCAGGCTATCCAATTCGGCCAGCTTAAATGCCAAAAACTACTTTGACCAATTAACCACACTAAAATATCGGGGCTAGAATTAACTACTTTGTTTTTTAATTCATCATTTTGGTAGCCTATTGTGACCAATACTGTTTTAATCGTTTCCACGTTAGCCCCATTCACTTGAACGGAGACTATCGCTTTAGAGCCTGTATCCGTCACAATGGTCACTGCATGACCATTATTTTGTAGATATTTGACCACCTCAGTAACATACCGCCCTGGTTGAAGGCGAATAGCATCATGATATAAATTGGGACATACCAGGGTAACGCGCATTAGGATTGCCCCCAACGATTGATCGCCTGTTCATAACAATTAAATATTTTCTGCCCAACAATATCCCAAGTGTAATGTTGGAACACTTTCTCACGGCAAGCCCGCCCCATCTGTTGCCGACGGGCTTCATCCGCTAAAATTTCTAAAATTGCCTGGGCTATGGCTTGCGGTTGTTTAACGGGTACGATTCGACCTTCCTCGGGCGTAATCAAATCCCGTGCGCCTGGTATGTCGGTATAAACAATAGGCGTTTCGGAGGCCATAGCCTCTAAAATTGAGGTTGGAACGCCTTCATAATAAGCAGGCTGAACATAGACAGCTGCTTCTTGATATAATTGGCGCATCTTGAGTCGGTCACTCACTAAACCAACAAACTCAATATGTTTAATAACCCCTTCTTTGATGGCAACTTTTTCTAAGGTAACTTTCAGGTGACCTTCTCCGGCAAAAAGAAACCGAACATCAGGCCGATATTTGATGACATGTTTGATACTATAAACTAAATCTAATAATCCCTGCCACTTGCCGTAATCTAACCGTCCCGCATAAAAAATGTAGGGTGATTTAGAAACTGGACGCTGCTGTAATGGTTCAAGAAAAGTATCATGCACCCCAATACCCACCGCTATAATTTGTTGAGCCTTTACTTGATAGGAAATCAACTCACTAGGTTCAAAAGGACGCACCGAATAGCAGACTTGGACTTGATTGAATAATGCTTGCTCCAGTGAGCGGCTCAACGTAAAACCTTGAGCTTTAATCAGTAAAGTCATTAACCCCACCAACTCTAATCTTTGAACCGCAGGTATCATTAAGGTATGAAACATGGCTACTGAAGGAACGTTAAGGTTAATTGCTGGCACCAGGGGTGATTGAAAATCAAGCACATCGAATTGAAATTGTGGTTGTTGTAAAAAACGGCGTAAAAAAATAGCATGAAAATGAACATGGGCTGGCGGAATATGTAAATAGGGCAATTGATAGATATTTAAGCCTGCAAATTCTAGTCGGCTGGTTTTTAACCAGCTGTTACGGGTAAAAATAGTCACACCATGCCCTTTGGTGGTCAGATATTTCCCTAAATTTGTCACATAGTGACCAATGCCTTCATGGGGCGGAAATTGGGCTGAGGTTATAATACCGATGTTCATTATTTTAATACTCCCATTGTTTAAGTTGTTGCTGTAAAGCAGAAACTAACTGTTGACGATGGTTGCTGATTCGTTGCTCTTTTTTTTGAGCCTCTTCAAGGGCGTTTTTCAATTGAATGACCGATGGTTCATGGACAACTATGGCTCGTCCTTCATTTTCCATTGCTTTAGCTAATTGGAGTTGATGGTCATCAGTCATTTCATTAAAACATGATAATCGAGGCACAACCACCAATGGCTTGCTGTATTGTAAGGCTAAAATAATTGACCCAGCCCCGGCATGAGTAACAACTAAGCGCGCCTGATGAGTTAATTCTGCCATACCTTGACCAGTTGTCCATTGAAAATGTTCGGCATGATGTGGTTCATACTTTGAACCACCACGCTGAATAATCACCTTTTCATCTAGTAGAGCCGCGAGTTCATCCATCGGCTGAACCAATCGGTCAAATCCATGATTGTATGTACCCACCGTTACTAAAATCATATTACAGATCCTTTATACTGAGCCTTTGGGCCACAAGTTTTCAACAATTGAGGCCACTGAACCAAAAATAAATCAGCTATGGGATAAACCAATTGCCCTGTTTTGGACAAATTTTCTGCTCGACACCAGCTTTCAATAAAGACTGTTTTGATGCCGAATAATTTACCAAAATAAAAGAAAGGTAAAGCAATTTCAGCCCCTAAACTGACAATCACATCTGGTTTTTCCTTAAACAAGATATAGAACGCCCAAAATAAAGACTTAAACAGTCGCCATATATTTGCCCCAATATTTGGGGCAAAATAGGCCCGAGCAATTTGCTTAACTTCTTGTTCTTTAGCACCTTCTTTAGTTCCATGATTGATACCAGCGGCAAAAAATATATCATGTCCTTGAAATGCATCAATAATTTGTAGCATTTCCACAAGATGTCCACCACGCGAACAAACCAAACAAATCTTCATAGTTAAAATTAACTCCTAATGCAATTAGAGGGTTGCAATAATAAAGCATCTAAGCCAATATGTGGTCTCATAACTTCAACACCTCTTGATAAACCTGCTCATACCCCGCCACCATTTTATTCCAGCTAAAATCTTTGGCAGGCGTATAATCTACCTCACCACGCCACACACGGGTTACACCTGTAGCAATGGCCTCAGCCGAGCGTGGCTTAACCAAAACATGATGACCTGAAATAACCTCTGGAATTGACCCTACCTGGGTAGCAACTATCGGAATTTTAAGGGCGCAGGCTTCGGCAGTGGTCAAGCCAAACCCCTCAGTTAAAGATGGCACCACAATACAATCAGCATCTAACAAATATTCGATAAGTTTTGCTCGACTACTCACAGCTAAAAGTAGGTCAATTTTGCACCCACTTAACTTTAAGATTTGGACTTTATCATAAATACGTTGATATTGGTCAACTGGGTCATGAGACAAAATCAAAACAAGGTGAGCTTGGGAATTATTTTGTTGAATAGTTGGCACAGCTTCTAGTAAGTATTCAACCCCTTTGGTAATGCCAGGTCGCCCAAAATAAAGATATAAAAAATGATGCGCTGGGATATTACAATGTTGTCGTAATTCTCCATTAAACCGTTTCGGCAGCGAATCATCCAACGAGTCAATGCCACTGTAAATGACAAGACTACAACCCCTTAAATTTTTATTGCTTGCATTTAATAAATCTTGATGAGTTGCCTCAGAAATAGTTATAACATAATTATATGGCAACCTTACCACAATATTTTCGACGATTCGATAAAGCCATGCTTTTAAAACGGTAGCTTGTACAACATGCCAACGTTGACCTAAAACTTCAAGAACCGTACAAACAATAGGGCGTTGAGTCATTTTAGCCCCTATAAAAGCGGAAGCGGCACTATAATTTGATGAGGTATGAATCACATCAAATTTACTTGCCTGTTGGATAACGACAGGCAGACTAACTATGGAAAAAAGATAGAGTGAAAAAAATGAAGGCACCTTAACCCGTTCTATCTCAACACCATGTATTGTTTCAAATAACAGAGTTCCTGGTAAATGCCGAGTAATAACTTTTACGATGTGTCCTTTTTGCGCCAAACCCTCGGCTAAATTTCTAAAAAGGAGTTCAGCACCGCCGATATAAGGATAATAATTTGCTAGTACCAGTAAAATTCGCATTAACAATAATTCTCCATTACACTGTCTACCCCATGAAAATGACATTTTTGGCAAGGAGTCTACAAGACATTGTGGACTCGTTTGGGTTATCATAAAAATGTAAATCTCAGAGGAAATGCAGTACAATCTCAGCATGTTTGGAAGTCATACCCTATCTCCGTTGTCGCCAAAATTTCAAAAAGTAATTTCGTATCACCTGCAACATCACCCCGCTCATAAAAATCAACATGCCCGAAATAAATAGCATCATAAACAAGGTTAATTGCAACAAATTGTCTACATCTACCACCGTCAGCAACAGCACACTGGTCAATTGCAACATCACCCCCAACACGCCCAGGATAGTGAAGGGGCGATGATACCACACCATCTGTTTCATGCCATTTAAGACCAGCAAACCATGCCAAATAACGTTGCGTTTAGGTGGGTCTTCATACAAAATATTTATCGGCACCTCGACCACTTTCAACTTATAGTCATCGGCCAAAAATTGCATCTCCGATTCCACTGAGAAGCCTTTTGAATCAAAGGAAATAACCGAGATGGCTCGCGGCGAGAAAGCCCGAAAACCACTTTGGGAATCGCTAACCGATATGCCAGAGAATTGGTTAGTAATAAAATTAAATATTCGATGTCCGCATATTCGCAGAAAAGGCACCCTATTTGATAACGATAAATAACGTGACCCAATCACAATATCAGCCCGAGCACTCAAAATCGGCTCAATCAAGGTCATAATTTCATGCGGATTATGCTGGCCGTCCCCATCAATTGTAACTACCTGTTTCGGCTTAAATTGACTGGCGGCCTCAAAACCAGTGGTCAAAGCAACACCTTTTCCTTGATTATAAGGGTGCCGAATAACGATTGCCCCTGCCGCTTCAGCCACCGCAGCCGTATTGTCGGTGGAGCCGTCATCTATCACAATAATTTTATCGGCATAATAAAGGGATTGTCGCACTACAAACTCAATATTCTGAGCTTCGTTATAAGCAGGAATAACTACGACAATCGCTTGAGTAATAGCCCTCTTTTCCGCTTCTAAAATGACTTCTTCGTTTATGGTAGATGCAATATCTGCTGTTTTGCCATTAGTGAATTGTAAATGGGCCTTCCTACTGATATTTGCATACATTTTGCCCTCCGTGGGTAACTTATAGGAGTAATAAACATGTAATGCCAAGTCAGAGAGGAGTTGTAATAACAAGTGGGTGTGGTACAAGTAAACAAACAGGTTTGTACTTGACACTCATTAACTAATGTTCAATAAGGTTGATATAAAATAAATCCAAGCGTAATTAATTCAAATGAAAATTTAACACATTACAATTACGGGTTATTCTCACGTCATTGTAACACAAAAACATGGATTTGGCACTAGCCAGATGACTAGTCTTTTACCTAGCCATGTGACTAGTCTTTTACCTAGCCACATGGCTACTTTTTTAATAATATGACTATTTTATCTCTAAAATTTGTATTTTTTGTTACAATTTTATTTATATTGTACACAATTATGAATAAAAAATCGTAAAATCCCACCTAAACCTGTTTGATTGTGGTTTCCAAATGAGTAGCCATGAATTTCAACACAATTTGTGAGAGTTCTGCACAAAATCTGCATAATTGAGTTATATACTAGCCTTGAAACTAAATTAAAAATTAGCTTGATTTTCAGGAGATATGTAACATGACTTACCTCAAAAAAAATGGCCTCTGGCTTGTCGTAAACTTAATCATCACCGTAATCTTTGTTAGCATCTGTGTCACCATCGGGCAGCAAATCATAAACCCCACCATCGCCACAGTGGTTGATGAAGGTAGGCGCAGTCACAGTGCTTTAGGGGGCGCAGTGAAAGAATCGGGCGAATGGGCAATCCGTTTACTGGTGTTATCCCTCAGTTGTACGCCGCTTTTTGTGCTTTTTGGTTGGACATGGATTATGGGATTTCGCAAAGCAACAGGGGTTTGGGCCTTTTTCTATACGGCAATTCACTTATTAGCCTTTGGGCTAGAAAAGGGCTGGCTGGCCTCAGTAGGTGAATTTAACTTCATCATGGGCTGGATTTCTTTGCTGATAATGTTACCTTTAGCTCTCACCTCTACCGACTGGGCCATGCAATTATTACGTAAAAATTGGCGACCTTTACAGCGTGCCGCCTACGCTGCGGGGGTCTTTGCGGTCTTACATTTACTGTTCTTAGGGGAAGGTGCAGTGATGATGTATGGTACTTTGATGGGGCTGGGCTTCATTATCCGAATACCCCAAGTTCGTAAGGCCATTCATCATTATCGCGGCCAACACCTGAGTCAAAAGCCCGCTTTAGGGTCATAAAATTTAGACCTCATAGGTTTTAAAAACCCACAGCCATTAAGTTAAGGGTTCAGACAGGAGTGCGAAAGTTTTACTTTCGCCTGTCAAAATAAAATTTTGACACTCCTGCCTGTGGTAGAACGAACGGGCTTAGCCTGTTCCCCAGGCCACCTTTGAACAGGCTACGTCACCAAATTGGCTTAACTTAATGGCAATGGTTTTAAAAACGTGTGAGGGTTTGCAACGTAAATTCTTAGTTAGGACTTACGCAACGAATTACACGAATTACACGAAATTAGCTTGTTTTTAATTCGTAAAATTCGTGTAATTCGTTGCAAAAGCAGTTTATTTGCGTAAGTCCTGTTAGTATCAGTTCAAAGGAAACCTTATGAAACGATTTGTGATAGTGATTATTGTTCTGGCAGTTTTAGCAGGGGGCGGTTGGTGGGGTTATCGCACCTATCGCCCGACGCGACAAGCCAGTGCGGCGACTGCGGCAGTCGCAAAATCAGTACAAGTTGAAGTCAAAACGCTGTTAGATGTGGTCAATGCCAGTGGCACAATTCAGCCAAAAACGCAAGTTAATCTTAATTTTGAAATTAGTGGCGTGGCGGCGGAGGTCATGGTGAAGGAAGGGCAATATGTGAAAGCGGGGACGGTTTTAGCTAAATTACGCACCGTTGATTTAGAATCGGCGATTAAAAAAGCCGAAATTCAATTGACCCAACAACAAGCAGATTTGCAAAAGTTATTTGAGCCAGCGACTGCGGCTAAAATTGCCGCTTCGCAAGCCAAAGTGCAATCGGCTAAAGCTAAATTGGTCGATTTGCAACAAGACCCCAATAAGCAAGATAACTTAACGAAGGCCGCCGCTGTTTTAAGCCAAAAAGGGGTAGATGTGCAAAAAGCGCAACTTAATTATGATGCCGTCGCCTATCGCGGCGATGTAGGGGCGCGCACTGAATCGCAAGCCTTACAAACTGCCACGCTGGCATATGAGCAAGCGCAGGCCGATTATAACATTAACGTTCATAATTTAGAGGTGACAGGCGGAAGTTTGGCCGAGTCGCAAGCCTCTTTAGCCCAAGCCCAAGCCGATTTAGCCGAGTTGCTGAAAGCTCCGAATAAATCTGACGTAACCAAAGCACAAGCGGCCATCAAATTGGGCGAAATTACGTTAGATGAAGCCCGCAGTAATTTAGCCAAAGCTACGTTAGTTGCACCCACTGACGGTGTATTACTCTCTGTTTCAACTGAGCCAGGTGAACGAGTCTTACAAGATGCCAGCAATCCCGCCTTTGTGGTGGCGGATGTGTCGGCCTATTTGTTAAAAGTTCCTGTTGATGAGATTGATATTGGGCGGATTAGAGCAGGGCAGCCAGTTAATATTTCATTAGATGCCTTTGCCGAAAGTTCCTTTGTGGGGCAAGTGATTAATGTTGCGCCGCAGCCGATTGCAACTAGCGGTACCGATACGGTGGTGACGTATGAAGTGACCATTGAGGTGAAACAAGAAGGTAATAAACCGGCCTTTTTACCCGGCATGACCGCCTACGCGGTGATTGAGACGCGGCGATTAGAGCATGTTTTAGCCATTCCCAATCAAGCTATTCTCACTGAAATCGTTGACCATAAGCCGATTTTTTATGTGCAAACGACCACCGCCACGAGTGAAACGACCCGCATAGAGATAAAAACCGGCTTGCGAGATAGTGGCTTTACCCAAGTTGTAATGGGTTTGCAAGAAGGTGATACGATTATCATTCCTGCTGTGGTCAAAGCCACCACCACTTCAGGTTCATAATTCGTCAGTGGTCAGCTAGAAATTGCGTTTTTGGAGTGCAAACCTTTAGGTTTGCCTAACGAATTACCGCGCAAACCTAAAGGTTTGCACTCCGATTTGTAACTGTAAGGACAACTCACGAATGACCAAAGATATTGTTATTAACGCGAAAAATTTAATTAAAACCTATACCATCGGCGATATTGAAGTTCATGCCTTACAAAAGGCTTCGTTGCAAATTGAACGAGGGGAATTAGTCGCCATCATGGGGCCGTCAGGGTCGGGTAAATCCACCTTAATGAATATTTTGGGTTGCCTAGACCAGCCGACTTCGGGCGAATATTATTTGGAACAGGTCATGGTGAGCCAACTCAGCGATAATCGCCTCTCAGAAATTCGGGGGCAACGGATTGGCTTTGTCTTTCAAAGTTTTAATCTATTGAAACGCACTACCGCCCTCAGTAATGTAGAATTACCGTTGATTTATAGTGGCGTGGGGCGCAAACAACGCCATCAACAAGCCACTCATGCCCTAGAGTTGGTCGGCTTGGCTGACCGTTTACATCATAAACCTAACGAATTGTCAGGTGGGCAGCAACAACGGGTGGCGATTGCGCGGGCTTTGGTCACGCAACCCGCCATTATTCTAGCCGATGAGCCAACAGGGAATCTCGACTCCAAATCCAGCATTGAGATTATGGGTATTTTCCAGCGGCTACACCGCGAACAAAATATTACGATTATTTTCGTCACCCATGAGCCAGACATTGCCCAACATACCCGCCGCGTCATCCGTTTAGCCGACGGGCAGATTGTAGATGATAGCCCTATTGTTGACACTCATTGGGTTTAAAAAACGTAGCACAGACCTAAGTCTGTGCTACAAAATTAAGGAGATTACTATGCAAATTTGGGAAAGTATTACCATTGCCTTACGCGCTTTAATGAGTAATAAACTCCGCACCGGCCTGACCATGTTAGGGATTATTATTGGCGTGGGCGCGGTTATTTCGTTGGTTTCCATTGGCAACGGCGTGAGCGCTGATATTAACAGTCGCTTTAGCGATTTAGGCACTAATGTTTTATGGGTTTCATCAGGGCTAAACAGTGGTTTTCGTGGGCCAGGCAGTGGCCCCCCGCCGCCCCCACCAGAAGAAGGCGGGCCTGGGGCTAATCAACGCCCTGCCCTGCCGCTAACGTTAGACGATGCGGCCGCGATTGCTGACCCCGCTTTGATTGCCAATGTGGTTGATGTTACGGTAGAATATCGGCCTGGGGTTAATAATGTGGTCTATCAACAAGAGGAACTAACAGGGCGCGTCACAGGTGTGACCGCCCCATATCTTACAGTCCGAAACTATAGCCTCTTGTATGGTCAATTTTTAAGTGAGGAACATGTCAATCGGCGGGCGCGGGTCGCGGTGATTAGCGAGTATGTCGCTTATGAATTATTTGCAGCGTATGAATATCCCATAGGCTTACAAATTCGTATCGGTGGTGTACCGTTTGAAGTCATTGGCGTATTAGCCAGCAAAGGTCAATCGGGGTTTGGCGAGAGTGAAGATAAAACCATCCTCATTCCCGTCACCACCGCCCAAACTCGGTTAGGTAAAAGTAGCACCAGTCAAGGCAGTTTAGTCGTCAATACCATTTATATCCAAGCGAGTTCGGCGGAGGCCATGACCTCTATCAGCGAGCAACTAACGACCCTCATGCGGGCGCGCCACAACCTAACCACACCTGACAAATTGAATGATTTTACTATCACCAACCAATCCGAATTACTCGCTTTTGGTAATACCCTAGCCAACACGCTGACCGCTTTTTTAGGGGCCATTGCGGGCATATCGCTGCTGGTGGGTGGCATTGGTATTATGAATATTATGTTAGTTTCTGTCACTGAGCGCACACGTGAAATTGGTATTCGTAAGGCCGTTGGCGCGAAACAACGGGACATTATGATACAATTCCTGATAGAGTCGATGGTCTTATCGCTCATTGGCGGGGCGATTGGCATTGCGATAGGTTACGGCGTTTCCTTCATTTTGCCGCTTGCCTTACCCAACAGGTTTAGTAATACTGTCGTCACCTTAAACTCGGTGCTATTAGCGACAGGTTTTTCTATGGCGATTGGTTTATTCTTTGGCGTTTATCCCGCCACCCGCGCCGCCGCCCTCAAACCCATTGATGCCTTGCGATATGAATAGGTATTTGTTATAAAATGGAGTCCAAATCTTTAGATTTGGTAGTCAAATCTAAAGATTTGGACTCCACAATGACCAACAATCAAAAAATACTTGGAGATAATTATGTATAAGTTACGAATAATACTCACTTTCATCACCATGTTACTCTTTACCGCTTGCTCCAGCCTCACCGCGAGCGACAGCAAACCAACCGCCACCATCGTCCGCTTATCCGATGAGGCTCTGGCGCAATTAACGGCAGAGGCTGCCACCGCAACGGCTCAACCCACGCCCACAACCCAAATTGTAGAAGTTGCCACCGCTATCCCAACCTTAACCCTAACGCCTGTCCCCACGACCACCATCGTAACAAGCGAAGTTGTTAGCACCGCGCCCATAACAACTGCCACCGTTTTAACCACCGCGTCAGGTATCAAAGTGGAGGTCGTCATTGGGGCGATTAATTTACGCAGTGGGCCAGGCATCAATTATGCCACCAGTGGTTCAGCCGTTAAAGGGCAACAATTTGACGTTCTCGGCACGGATACGAGCCGATTCTGGCTTAATATTGCGACAGAAAAAGGGACGGCCTGGCTCTCAGGCAAAGCCGATTATAGCCGTTTATTAAGCGGCTCGGTAGATGAATTACCCATCATTCAAGCCACCGCGCCCATCACCCCGACTGAACAAAGCAGTTTGGCCGCGCCCGTTGTGGCTACAGTGGCGGTCAAATCTAAAGATTTGGACTCCCAATTGGTTTTTATGAACCACAGTGGTGGTGAACTCTATCGCATTAACTTGGACGGAACGGGCTTAAAGCCCTTAGCGGGCTTGGAAAACAAAAATATTACGATGAATGGCGGAGTGATTGACCCAGTGGTTTCACCTAATGGGCAGCAAATAGCCTTTACCCGTTGGGATGGGGCAAATTTTGGGGCATTATACCTTGCTCAAGTGGACGGCTCAGGGGAACGGTTGATTATGGGCGATATACGCCAGCCGAAATCGCCCACCTGGTCGCCTGATGGCACGAAATTGCTCATTTCATTTCAACATGGGGGGCTGCGTGAAATGGGCGAGGAGTGTCAAACGTTTGATAGAGATGACGGCATGGGGCTGCCCAAAAATATCACCATCATCAAACGACATGTATCTAATGATGGCAAATTAACCATTTGTTTCAGACGCAATGATGATTTGCGTTGGGCATTACGGATAATTGACGTGGCGACAGGGCAATTTGATGACATTTCCACTGATACCTATTCCATTTCTCCCACCTGGAATCCGAATAACGCCAACCAAGTTATTTACAAAGATGAACGTAATTTAGTCACCCTAGATATGACACAACGGAAAACCACCGCTTTATTCCCCAACCCTAGTGATGGCAGCCCCGTTTTTTCACCCGATGGGAGCAAATTGGCCTTAACATATAGACAGCATGACCATTGGGAAGTTTACACGATGGATGTGGCAACGGGAGCGCGTACCCGCCTCACCAAACCGCCCATTCTCGCCAAACCGCAATATAACAGTGCCGCGCCCGCCTGGTCGCCTGATGGTCAACAACTCGCTTTCGTCACTGATCGTAATGGCACATGGGAAATCTGGGTCATGCAAGCGGATGGTAGCAATCCCC
>JAIFLK010000142.1 GCA_020049115.1 Chloroflexota bacterium
TGGAGTCCAAATCTTTAGATTTGAGTCGCGGTCAAATCTAAAGATTTGGACTCCAGCGTGCAAGCCCTATTCCCATAAACACATGAATTATTATGCAGGTGGTTGGATTGAAGTCATTTGTGGTAGCATGTTTAGCGGTAAAACGGAAGAGCTTATCCGCCGAGTGGTACGCGCTCAAATTGCTAAACAAAAGGTGCAAGTATTCAAGCCCGCGTTAGATAATCGTTATCAAGCGGATAAAGTCAGTTCGCATAACGGCAATCGTTATACCGCCCATGTCATCGAAAGCCCGTTAGATATTCTCCAACGGATTGAAGACCACACGAATATTGTGGCGATTGATGAAGTGCAGTTTTTTGATGAAACGATGGTTGATTTATGCGAAACCTTAGCCAATCAGGGACGACGAGTCATTGTGGCGGGGTTGGACATGGATTTTCGAGGCGAACCCTTTGGCCCCATGCCGCTATTATTGGCGAGAGCCGAAAAAGTGGATAAATTCCAAGCCATTTGCATGGTCTGCGGCGGCTTGGCGAGTCGGACGCAACGGCTGATTAATGGGCGGCCGGCCCATTATCATGACCCCATCATCATGGTCGGGGCCGATGAGGTCTATGAGGCGCGCTGTCGGCAACATCATAGCGTGCCAGGATTGTTGCATGAGCCAATGGCAAATAATAAACAGCCCTCTTTTTTAGGTAATATTTGACCAAAGGAGTGCAAACCTTTAGGTTTGCCTAAGAATTGTGACGCAAACCTAATAGGTTTGCACTCCTTTTTGCACAAAAGTTCTTTAATCATCATGCAACCTAATCGTACTTTTATTGTTGATTTTTTGTTAAAATTATTACAAACCCCTAGCCCCACAGGTAACACTGAGGCAGGCATCTCGTTGATTGAACAAACTTGCGCCCAAATCGGTTTGGAAACATATCGTACGGTGAAAGGGGCGTTGGTAGCAAAATTACCCCACGAATCAGCCGACAAAGCCGCCATAACCGTTGCCAGCCATGTGGATACCTTAGGGGGCATGGTCAAAGAAATAAAGGGCAATGGTCGCTTGGCTTTAACCCAACTCGGTGGTTATTTGGCCGCTTCAGTTGTGGGCGAATATTGCCAAGTGGAGACGGCGGCGGGTAAAATTATTACGGGAACGGTGCTATTAAATAAACAATCCGTACATATTCATAGCGGCGATGAAATCAATAAATTGGGCGACTCGATGGAAAATGTCGAGGTGCGGCTAGATGCGCGGACTTTCTCCTACCGAGAAACAAACGCGTTAGGCATTGCGGTGGGCGATTTTGTCTCCTGGGACACCCGCACGCAATATACCGAAACGGGATACATCAAGTCGCGCCATTTGGATAATAAAGCAGGCGTGGCCGCAGCAGTCGGCGCGGCGGAGATGATGTTACGGCATGGGGTGGTGGCAAAACAGCCCAGCTATCTCTTTTTTAGTAATTATGAAGAAGTCGGACATGGTGCAGCGGCGGGTATCCCGTCAGATACCGAAGAGTTATTGGTCATTGACATGGCCCCGATTGGCGCAGGCCAAGCCTCAGATGAATTTGGGGTGAGTATCTGCGTTAAGGATAATAGCGGGCCGTATGATTTAGCCATGCGGCGGCGGTTGGTGGCGTTGGCAAAAGCCGCCCGTTTGCCTTACAATTTAGATGTGTATGTACGTTACGGTTCAGATGGTTCGGCGGCCTTATATGCGGGGGCCAACATGCGGGTCGGGTTGATTGGCCCTGGCGTGGATGCGTCCCATGCTTACGAGCGCACCCACCTTGAGTCGGTGTTGAATAGTACGTTGCTAACGGCGGCGTATTTGACGGAATCGCGTTAGATAAGATAACTTTAGTTTAATGATTAATCGGAGTCCGCAAATCATGACGGACTCCAATGTAAATTACATTCCACTTAGTAATATATCCCCCATTCGCGAAATTCCCCACCGCTTTTGCCCACTTCCCACAATCGGTTTACAATCCTAACGGTATCAACTTTTGTTTCTTAGCGACTTTGCGCCTCTGCGTTAAAAACTCTAACGCAAGGACGCTAAGTCGCTAAAAAATAAACCTTTATTCATCATGACCACCCCCGCCCTGCTCGGCCTCGCCACGCAACTGCCCGCCCACCGCCATTTGCAAATGGATTTGCATGACCGTTGGCTCTTTCCCTTCATTCATAGTCAGCGCGCCCGCGCCATTTTTGCGGCTGCTGAGATTGAGAGTCGGTATAGCGTTATGGCCGATTCCTCTTTTTTGGATAGTAAACCGACCACGCAAGCCCGTAATCAATTGTATCTTGAGACGGCGCGCCCGTTAGCTTTAGCGGTGATTCAACAGGCGTTAGCTAACGCAAAATTAACGCCGCGTGACCTTGACCATTTCATTATTACATCTTGTACGGGTTGGGACACGCCTGGCTTGGAGGTAACGCTGGCCGCCGAGTTGGGCATGAAGCCGACCCTGCGCCGCACTGCCTTGATGGGCATGGGCTGTCAGGCGGGCTTGACGGGACTTGACCGTGCTATGCTGGAGATTACGGCACGGCCGCAAAGTCTGGTGTTGCTTGTGGCGGTGGAGTTATGTAGCTTACAATTTCAACATGGGAACACGTTGGAAAATATGATTGCTGATGCGCTGTTTGGGGACGGGTTGGGCGCGGCCATATTGGG
This sequence comes from Chloroflexota bacterium, assembly GCA_020049115.1. GTDB lineage: Bacteria > Chloroflexota > Anaerolineae > 4572-78 > J111 > JAIFLK01. The sequence continues at coordinate 2,687 of JAIFLK010000142.1, forward strand.
TCATAGTGAGACCGCGCCGCGCCTGTTAGATACCATGAGCTATCATCATTATGCCGCGCCAACGGCGATGGGCGTGCATTTGTCTGACCAGGGCTATCAAATTGAGTTAGCGACGCGTGTGCCAAAATTATTACGCCAACTTATCCCCGAAATCATGCCCGCGTTTTTTAACCAAGTGGGATTGAAACAAAGTGACATCCGCTTCTGGGGGATTCACCCAGGCGGGGCGAAAATTGTGGAGGTGGTGGGGGAGAGTTTACATTTAAGCGAAATGGATTTAAGCTATGCGCGCCGCGTGTTGCGACATTACGGCAATATGTCCTCCGCCACGATTTTTTTTGTGCTAGAAGATATGATGCAACATGGCAACCCTCAGCGCGGAGATTACGCGATATTGATGACCTTTGGGCCTGGCCTAACGGTGGAGTTAGCCTTGATGCAATTTTAATATTTTAGACCTACAAGGTTTCCAAAACCTTGCAGGTCTGGATTTATAACTATGCCAAATATTGAAACTTTACTTAATCAAAAAATCGCCCAACTCGCGGCGGTGCGGGAGATAAGCCGCGCCATTGCGGAGGCGCAGGATTTGGATAGTACGTTAGATTTGATTACCCGCCGCACGACAGAGGTGATGCATGTTGATTCTTGTTCCATTTATCTTTACAACAATACACAAGATAAGCTGATTTTAGCGGCCTCAACGGGGCTGAATCAAGATGGCATTGGCTTGGTTTATCTGCCCTCAACGGGGCTGAATCAAGATGGCATTGGCTTGGTTTATCTGCCACATGGGGCGGGGCTGACGGGCTGGGCGGCGGAACATCGGGAGGGGGTGGCGGTGACGGACGCTTTTGCCGATGAGCGTTTTTATCAGGTGGTGGGGTCAGGGGAGGGGCGATTTCGCTCGCTCATGGCGATGCCGTTGGTAACGCATGGTAAGGTGATTGGCGCGGTGAATGTGCAAACAGCGCAACAGCATGAATTTACGGAAGATGAGATTGAACTATTTAATTTTATTACAGAACTTGCCGCTACCGCCCTAGAGAAAGCCCAATTAGTTCACACCGCGATTGTGCAAGAAATGCACCATCGTGTTAAGAATAATTTACAAACGGTTGCCATGTTATTACGTCTGCAAGCACAATATCCTAACCTCTCGCCGCAAGATATTCTTAAGGAAACCATCAATCGAATTTTAAGTATCGCCACCGTTCATGAAATTTTGTCGGAAGCGGGCGTGGATAATGTCGGAAGCGGGCGTGGATAAAGTGGGGGTGCTGGATTTAATTAAACGACTCACCTCGACGATTGCCAGCAATATGATTAACCCTAATGCCATCATTAACATTACGGTACAGGGGGATAATGTGGAGTTAGCCGCGCAAAAAGCGACCAGTTTGGCTCTAGTGGCTAACGAATTAGTGCAAAATGCGCTGGAGCATGGGATGGTGGAGAGAAGTGAGGGTAATATTAGCATCACACTTGAAGTAGAAACCAGGCATGCCTTGTCGCTACTTAATCTAACGATTTATGACGACGGGCATGGCTTGCTTGAGAGCTTTAATTTAGAGACAGATTTGAATTTGGGCTTGAGTATTGTTCAGGCAACGGTAACGGAGGATATGCATGGTACTTTTTATATGGGGCCACGAAGAGAGGGAACAGGTGTTGAGGTCAGGGTGGTGATACCGTTGGAAGAATAATCCGCCGTTCACGCCCTCTCCCTTTGGGAGCTAACTATTGCACGACGGCTAAAGCCGTCGTGCTAGGAGTAACATGGCCTTAATTCCATCGCCTAAAAACATGTGGGTAATAGTTAGCTTTGGGAGAGGGCTGGGGGTGAGGGAGTAGTATTATTTCTTACTGTTTCAAAACTTGTGCTTCCCAGGCTTTCTCGGCAGCAATGTGCCAAGCAGCGGGCAATTCGGGCAGCCGTTTTAGGGCCAATATTTCATCAGGTAACGTGGCTTTGCCGCGTGGTAAAGAAACAAATTTTGCCTTCCATGTTCCAGGTAATTTAGAAATATCCACTGTGGGGAAATCGCCCCAATTGGCGGTATCGGCTTTACTCACTTGCATTTCGGGCGAGAGCAGCAGATTGGCTAAAACCATGGCCCCCGCTTTATGGGCTGAGTTGTAAGGAATTGCTACATAATGGGTGTTGGCTAAAGTGCCACTGTCAAAAACAAAGGTACGTGTGGTCGCGGGGAATTTGCCTGAATCAATCAAGCTAGAAGCCTCGGCGGGATTATAGGCCATATCAAAATAGACCTCGCCATTCGCAAATAATTCTTGCTGACGGGCATGGCTTTCAGGGTAAGTTTGCCCTTCACGCCACAAATAAGGCTCAATTTCATTGAGAGTCTGCCAACAAGCCGCGAACTTTTCATCAAATAACGCCTGATTAAACTCCTTGAGAAACTGCTCATAGCCACCACTGGTATTGTAACAAATGTGCATCATGAAGGCTGTACCCGTGAAATCAGGCGGGGCGGGATAGGTGAATTTCCCTGGATTGGCCTTGACCCAAGCCAATAACGCTTCAATGGTTTTGGGCGGCGTAGGCACTTTGGCACTGTCATAAATCATTACAAATTGCGCTTTGCCATACGGCGACTCATAATTATCGACACTTGACCCCATATCATTATTAACGCTAGGGTCAGCCCAATTAACATAGCGCGTATTAGGCACATATTGCGCCCACGGGCCAAATAGCAACTCAGCTTGGCGCATGGTGCGGAAATTTTCCCCATTAATCCAAATTAAATCCACGGCCCCGCCGCTATTTTTGCCCGCCTGTTTTTCCCCTAACACTTTATTAACTGCTTCTATGGCATCAGATACTGGCACCATGTTAAGAGTTACATCGTATTGCTCTTTTAACTGAGTGGCAACGGTCTTGTTAACCCAATTATTAATAATATCTGAGCCGCCCCACATATACCAATTGACGGTCTGGCCTTTCGCCTCAGCCACAATGTCTGCCCAGGCTTTGCCTTCATAACCAGGCGGTGGGGTAGCTCCGTCTGGGGCGGTTTCAGCCACAACTGCTACGGGCGGCGGGGACGGGGTGATGCTTGGTGGAGCAGCATTGCACTGGACAAGGAATGAGAGCGATAAACTCAGCCCTAGGGTTAATAGTAGCTTCTGTTTCATAATGTGTTCTCCTGAGGGTAATGGTGATTAGGTTGGTTTATAATTTACGGCTATCTCTCACACAATTATGAGTAGTTTATCAGCCGATGACCACGCTTTGATTTGTTCTCCATTCCTAACTTGTTTTATAACTATAGTGTAGTAAAATGGTCACTTATGCGAGAAAGTAAGAGATAACATAATTAAAAATGAAACCTATTGAAACTGATAATCCGCAAATTATAGCACATCTTTTGGCACACCTGAGCCATGAAATGCGTCTGCCATTAAATACATTTCTCGCCATGGTGGGGCTATTAACCGATGCGCCACTCAGCCCAGAGCAACATGATTATCTGGAAGCTGCCCAGCAAAATGGTCATTTGATACAACAATTATTGAATAATTTATTGGAACTATCTAAAATTGAAAGGGGTCAACTAACCTTACAACAACGGTCATTTAATTTATGGCGTTGGTTAGAGGAGGTCTTTGATTTAGCCACCGAAGCGGCCCTGGCCCAGAAAATAGAATTGCTTTATGAAATAGAGCCTAACGTACCCAGCCAGGTGATTAGTGATGCCACTCAATTGAGTCATTTATTAAACAATTTACTCCATGAGGCTCTTAAATCGATTCAACTGAATGAAGTTTTAGTCACCGTTACAGGTCACTTTGAAATAGATGGTCAATTTTTGCTGCATTTGAGTGTTAGTGGCAATCAATTCAACCTACCTCTAACAACCACCCCCTTATTTTGGACAGATCCAGAAATAAGTTTAAACCTCATCACCGCCAAACGAGTGAGCGATTTTCTAGGAGGTCACATGTGGGTTGAGACTCAGAGTGAGGAACACGCAACCTTACATTTTACCTTACTGGTCGAAATTCCCCCCACTGAAACGACGGCCTCATTGCTCAGGCAAGTTCACCCTATTTTGCACCATAAACAACTTTTATTAGTCATCGGCAATGATAGTTTGCGTCATATTCTCACCCGCTTAACCCGCACCTGGGGAATAATTCCCCACGCCGTCGCTACCAGTGATGAAGCTCTGTCATGGTTGGCAAAGGGTGAGCCATGTCAAGCCGTAATATGGGATAAAGATTATGCCAATGACACGCCAGATATTCCTAAACAATTCGCGGCTTTACCCATCATTATCTTAATCCATCACCTCAAACAAATTAGCCCACCTACTTCTACTGAGCTATACTTAACTAAACCTGTTAAATATACCCAACTTCATGCTGCTTTGTTAGGTTTATTTATGGAACAATTACCTATGAAATCAACTCAATCCAAACTATCTCCTGGGTCAAAATTGGCCCAACAACATCCCTTACGAATTTTACTCGCTGAAAATAATAGTGTTAGCCAAAAAGCGGTGAAACGACTCCTTGAAAAAATGGGCTATGCCATTTATATTGCCACAAGCGGCGCACAACTTTTAGAAATGCTTAAACAACAAATATTTGATGCCCTCTTATTGAGCTTGAACTTACCCGATATGGATGGCATGACCGTTACTACAAATATTCGCCTTTCCATTCCCCCTGCCCATCAACCCCGTATCATTGCCCTGGTAGCCGAACCTCATCAGGAGCGCGCCTATTACTTGTCACAAAGTATGGATGATCTGATTGATAAACCAGTCAGGCTGAATAAACTTACCGCCGCCTTAACTAGTTGCCGACCTAACCCCGCCATTTTAGCCGAAGCGCAACTTCGGGCCTCAGACCATGCCGCCACATTACCCGTAATTGATTTAAGCCAACTCAAGTTATTGATTGGTGATTATGAGCAAGAAATGATTGCCGAGTTTGCAGATATGTTTATGGTGGAAGCACCTAAACAACTCACTAAAATGCACCTCTCTTTAACTAATAATGACCTTAAAACCTTACAAATGGTCGTTCATACCCTTAAATCAACCAGTGCCACCTTTGGAGCCATGCGGTTATCTTATTTGTGCAAGGACTTGGAATTACAGTTAATTAAAGGCACGGTCATTCAAGTAGAGGCCAAAATTGCGGAAATTGAAACGGCTTATCAAGAGGTAGAAGTGGCTTTAACGAAAGTCATGCAGCAAGATTAAGCCCTAATACAGCTTGGCGTAAATAAGTGCGTAGTGCGTCCAGCCATTATAAGGTTCAAAACCTTATTATACTGCATTTCGTTTGAGACTTACACTTTTATGATGACCATTAGGAGTCCGCAATCCTTTGCGGACAGCCCGCAAATAATTGCGGA
>JAIFLK010000204.1 GCA_020049115.1 Chloroflexota bacterium
TAATTGAGTTTGCCACCCAACAGCTATTGGGTGAAAACTTTAATGACGGCGGACATTACATTACCGTGTGGGCGCCGCGCCAACGGGGTAAGTCATGGACAATGCAAAACGTGTTGTGGCGATTGCAAACCGATGAACGTTTAGATGTACTTAAAATTAATTTGGAACATTTGAAAAGAGAAACTGATGTTATCTCTATTATCAACTCCATCGGGCGAGAAATTGCCTATTTACTTCAAATACCACCCATTGAGGTTAAGGTTGTTGAAGATTTTTACCACATTTTTCGGCAGGAAACTCTACAAAAACCGCTAATTTTAATTCTTGATGAGTTTGATGCCTTGTACCATGAAGCCATCAGCACCTTAACCTCTGTTTTTCGTAATGTTTACAACATTCGTCGCGATTCAGCCTTGCCCACCGCGCAAAAGCCCTATTTATTACATGGAGTCGCTCTCATTGGCGTGAGGGCAGTGTTAGGCGTGGAAAATGTGACGGGTTCGCCTTTCAATGTGCAACGGAGTATTAATATTCCTAACCTGACCTATCNNTGGACAGCATGTTTCATTGGTATGAACGGGAATCGGGGCAAACGGTGGAGCAGGCGGTCATTGACCGCGTCTATTACGAGGTATTGGGGCAACCTGGCCTAACCAGTTGGCTAGGGGAATTACTGACGGAAACATACCCTGTGCCTGTGGATAAGTCCATCACCCTAGACCATTTTGAAGATGTCTATGCCAAGGCTTTGCAAATATTACCGAATAATAACATTTTGAATATTATCAGCAAGGCTAAACAAGAACCGTATAAAGAGGTCGTGTTAGAGTTATTCCGCACTAAAAAGGAAGTAGAGTTTTCTTACGATGACCCTGCCCTGAATTTTCTCTATCTGAATGGTGTCATTGAGTTTGTCCAGACGGAAAATGCCAATTTTCAAACCAAATTTGCCAACCCGTTTGTGCAGAAGCGGTTATTTAATTACTTTGCCCGCGACTTGTATAAGACGATGGGCGATTTACATGACCCCTTTGCCGATTTATCGGACACCATTACCGACACAGAGATTAACATTCCTAATCTGCTGAAACGGTATGAGGTCTACATGGCGAAGAATCGCCATTGGTTGCTGCGAAATGCGCCGCGCCGTCAAGATGATTTGCGGATTTATGAAGCGGTCTATCATTTCAATTTCTATATGTATCTGCACCAATTCTTGCGAAGCTATCAAGCCCAAACTTGGCCTGAGTTCCCGACAGGGAATGGCAAAATTGATATAATTATTCGTTATAATAAACAGTTATATGGCTTAGAATTAAAGAGTTTTGCCAATCAACGGGAATATAAAAAAGCACTTGGTCAAGCGGCGAAATATGGCAAATCGTTAGCTTTGGCGGAGATATGGCTGGTGATGTTTATTGAAGAGGTCACGCCTGAAAATCGGGCGGTGTATGAAGTGACCTATACCGACGCGGAAACGGGGGTGCAGGTTCAGCCGCGTTTTGTGCAAATTGGCATTGATGAGCAGGCGTTATCGTAAAAATATATTATAAGAAACAGCCTCATGGAGTCCGACTCCATGAGGCTGTTTCGTTATCGCGTAATATAATCTACGAAATTACAGTGGCTTTTCCAACTCAAACTCCTTATGAATGGCACGTACCGCATGGTCAGCATCGGCTTGGCTGATGACCACCGAAATGTTATATTCGTTACTGCCCTGAGCAATCGCCACCACATTAATGCGCTCACGGCCTAACGTCCCAAAAAGTTGCCCACTCACGCCAGGCCGCCCCTGCATGTCCGCCCCCACAATTGCCAGAACGGCCGCCCCTGCATGTCCGCCCCCACAATTGCCAGAACCACAACTTCCTGTTCAACAGAAATCGGCTCAATATCGCGCCGTTCTAACTCCCGTATCAATTCATGATTTAAGGCTTCAACCACTTTTGCTGCGTCAGCCATAGAGACCACGAAACAAATCGATTGCTCGGATGAAGCCTGACTAATCATTAAGACGCTGGCATGGCTGCGCCCAACCGCCGTAAAGACTCGCCCCGCCACCCCAGGAATCCCCACCATGCCCGCCGTAAAGACTCGCCCCGCCACCCCAGGAATCCCCACCATGCCCGACCCTTGCACCGAAATCAGGCTCATATTTTTTATGGCCGTAATCGCCTTCACGGTACGATTACTTTCTTTCGCCTCCGCCGTAATGAGCGTGCCAGGGTGGTCAGGCTCAAAAGTATTGAGGATTCTGACGGGAATATTATCCCGCCGCGCGGGACGAATGGCTTGGGCATGCAGCACCTTTGCCCCAAAAAAGGACAGTTCGCTAATTTCAGCATACGATAAATGAGCAATCGGGTGCGCCTCTGGCACAATGCGCGGGTCGGTGGTCATCACGCCATTCACATCTGTCCAAATCCACACCTCATCAGCCTTAATTGCTCGCCCGATGATGGTCGCGCTGTAATCACTGCCGCCACGCCCTAATGTAGTTGTAATGCCATCTGCTGTCGCGCCGATAAAACCTGTAATGACGGGAACTTGTTGCGCCGCTAAAATCGGGTTAAGTTTAGCTTGCGATTTTTCCGCCGTTTCCTCCACCAATGGCACGGCTGAACCAAAACGATTATCCGTCACAATTAACTCCGTAGCGGAAACTGCCTGCGCTGCCACATCCGCGTGATTCAAAATTGCCGTCACTTGTGGTACGTTCATGCGCTCACCTAAACCGCCAATCACGTCTAGGGCGCGCGGGGTCAACTCGCCCAACACCCGAATGCCGTGACAAAGGGCAGTAAATTCATCTAACATGGCATTAATTTCAGCCATCACCTCAGCCTGTTGGGGCGTGTTCCCCAAAAAATGTAAGGTCGCGGCAGCATGTTTCTCCGCAATTTGTTGGCGGGCTTGGCGGGAGATGGCCTCATTGCCTTTCTCCGCTTGATGGGCCGAATCTAACAATAAATTAGTCACGCCACTCATGGCCGAGACCACCACCAACACCTCATGCCCTTGCTGACGATGTTTTATTACAATATCTACCACATTTTGTAAGGCGGCCACGCTGCCTACCGAAGTCCCACCAAATTTCATGACAATACGCATACGTTTATCTCCTGATAATAACTAGCTTTATTACAATTCGTTAGGCAAACCTAAAAGTTTGCACTCCTGAAAAATTCCACCTGTAAATAATTGGGGATACGGAGTCCAAAGCCGTAGGCTTTGCCCCATTGCTCAAAGCCTACGGCTTTGGACTCCACCTATATCACCTGAAAATTTACAGGTGGGTATATCCTCTGCCAAAAATCGGATTATAGTCGGTCATTAGGATTATCACAATCTAGCAGAATCAAAAAGTCCACGAAAGTTCGTGAACTCGTAATAAAATGTAGCGATTATAAGGCTAAAAGCCTTATAATCGCTACACCAGACCGCTTAGGAATCAGGATTTAATAACTTACTCATTTCAAATTACCAGAACAGACAAGAATGTCTGTTCTACCATTGGGTAGGTCAGACATTCTTGCTCATTCCTTAATAAAGGCTTAAAAACCATCACCAAAAAATATACCAGGGCGCAGGATTCACCCGCAGCGTCATTTGTTGATTGGCATGGAAGGTACACACGCCCTGAAATTCCATTGGGCGGTCAAATTCTTGGGTTAGTTGCGTGTGTGGCGCAATGGCAAAGGGGCCAAAGTTGTGCATGACCTCATCTTGATTATCAATGATTAACCTATCTTCCACGCCAACGGTCAATTCAATGACCAATGGGAAATCTACCGTAACCAATCCCGCCGCCGTCCCCGCAGGAATGACATAGACGCGCTGCCGTAGCTGTTGGCGCGCCATGAAAGCCATGCTACAAACTGTAATCAGTAAAATAGTGACTAATATTATCTTTTTTGGGCGAGTGAGTAAGGTCATGGTTATGAAGTGAAGAGTGATGACTTATGCAAAAGCCAAGTCTCAGTATTTCAAGATTTGGGTGCAACAACTAAATTCCCCTCACCCCCGCCCCTCTCCCAAAGGGCGAGGGGAGACAAAATACTCCCTCTCCCATTGGGAGAGGGCTGGGGTGAGGGGGCTAAATCTTGAGATACTGAGTCTACCCACCTTAATCCCCCCGACATCGGGGGGAGATTTTGCTCCCTCTCCTTTATCCCCGTATGGGGATACGTAGGAGAGGGCTGGGGTGAGGTGTTTGCATAAGTTCTATCACTCATCACTAAAAATTACTTTTTGGGCATATCCATGCCATGTTCCCCGTCCATTTTATGCTCCCCACCGTCATGCCCCGTTGGGCCGTCACCAATAGTAACTTCCAATGACATCGGCGCGGCATGTTCAAACGTTAAGGTGAGTTTAACTTTGTTGCCTGGCACAACGCCTTCTTTCACGCCAATCAGCATGATATGTTTGCCTCCTGACTTAAAATTAACCGTTTGGCCTTTAGGCAAATCGGCTTTAGGAATCGGTTGCATGTGCATCACTTGGTCGGCATCAATGGTCGTTTCATGAATTTCAGTGGTTGCCACATCAGTTTCGGCTTTTATTAAAGCATCATCTTGGTCGCTATTATTGAGCAGGTCAAGAAAAATAGCCCCATTTGCTCCCGATAGGCGCGCGGTAGTGTTAGTAATTGTAATACCTTTTTGAGGCGGTTGAGAGGGCATGGCACTGCTGCCGCACTGCGCGGCAACGAGGGCTAAGGCGAAGAGTAAAGCGATGAGTTGATGTTTTTGTGACATGAGTTAATTTTCCTTTATATTTTTTGCTACGAATTTCACCAATTAAACGAATTAAAAACAAACCAATTCGTAAAATTCGTAGCTTAAGTTTTAATTTTGAAGTAAGTAAGTTAAATCACTGCGTAAATCTTCCGTAGCAAATTGGAAGGGGTAGGTTAATAAAAGTTCACGTTTGCCATTGACCAAATAGAGTCGCGTGGTATGGCTGACTAAATAGCTGGCGGCTGACCCTTTGACTTCTTCTTTTTGAGCCATTGCGCCAAATGAGGTTAAAACCGTTTGGGTCGCGCTGATATTATCCGTAATACCAATAAAGCTGGAGTCAAAGGCATTGACATAACGGGTCATGACTTCGGGCGTGTCCCGTTCATGGTCTACCGAAATAAACAGCACATGGACGTGTTCGCGGTCTGGCAAATCTTTGAGGGCATCGCGTACATTGAGCAAAGTTAAGGGACATGCATCAGGACAAAAGGTGTAGCCAAAATAAACTAACACCAAATCATCCTTAAAATCACTTAACTTGACGGGTTTTTGGTGCGCGTCCATGAGTTGAAAATCTGATAAGGGCATGGGCGGGTCAAACAGCGCGCCTTTGTAGGTGTGGCTGCCGAAGGCTTGGCAACCGAGGAGGAGCATGGCGATAAGCCAGGCGAATAGGATAGATTTAAGTTTCATAATATTACCTCAGAGGGAATTTTAGGGGAAAAGTTGAATGACTCCACCTGTAAATAATACGGTGATGGGGCCAGCCTTTATAACGTTTCAAACGTTATAAAGGCTTAAATCCCTTCAAAATTTACGGGTGGGAATGACTTAATCGCCCGTTGGGGGCTTATTGGGTGGGGGGAGATAGATGGATTGCGCCAGTAGAAAGGTTGTTAAAATGGCGGCGGTGGCGGATAAATAAAGGGGATTAAAAATAGTTAAGCGAATATCACCTTGACTCAGTTGGCTATATAACAATTGAGCGATGGGCGGGGAGGTGCGTTCATAGCTGATGGCGGAGGTGGGGTCAGGGGCAGCAGGTTGTTTGCCCAAAAGTGCCATGACTTCTGGTGGTAATGGGCGCGGGGCAGAATCAAAAATTGCCAAGCGATAAGGTGGCAATTCTTGGTGGGGGGAAAAGCTGGTGGTATAAACCAACGGCGCAATTCCCCCCAAAAATATAATTAACCAAAAATGTAAGATTGACTTAAAATCAGAGTTTAGAACCATTCAGCAAAGGTTTGTAGCAAAAGATAACTATTTAGGACGATAATAATGGCACTGATAACCCAAGCCAAGACAATTAACCAACGGGGGTTGACAAATTCACCCATTTTGGCGCGGTCACTGGTAAACATGACGAGGGGGACAACGGCGAAACTAAGTTGTAATGATAAGACAACTTGGCTGAGAATGAGCAGCTGGCCTGTGCCATGCTCGCCATAAAGCCATGTTACAATAACGGCGGGAACAATGGCAACTAAACGGGTGATGAGACGGCGAAGCCAGGGGGTAAGCCGTAGATTAAGAAACCCTTCCATCACGATTTGCCCTGCTAACGTTCCCGTTAAAGTGGAGTTTTGCCCCGAAGCGAGTAAGGCAACCGCGAACAGCGTGCTGGCGAATGATGCGCCGAGAACGGGTGTAAGTAAATGATACGCGTCGTTAATGTCGGCAACGTTGGCATATTCAGTGCCGTGAAAGGCTGCCGCAGCCATGATAAGTATCGCCGCGTTGATGAAAAACGCAAATAATAGGGCTACCGTTGAGTCAATCGTGGCAAATTTAATTGCCATGCCTTTGCCTTCGGTGGTGCGCTCAAAGGCGCGGGTTTGCACAATGCTGGAGTGAAGATATAAATTGTGCGGCATGACAGTTGCGCCCAAAATGCCAATGGCAATGTACAGCGCGTTAGGATTGGTAATAATTTGGCTGGAGGGAATGAGGCCGACTAAAATGGCGTTGATGGCGGGTTGGGCTACCATAAGTTCATAAGTAAAACAGCCGCCAATGACGAAAATGAGACTGCCAACGATGGCCTCAATGACACGGAAGCCGTGATATTGCAAAAAGAGTATCATGAAAACGTCTAGCGCGGTAATGAGAACGCCGATAATTAAGGGAATACCAAATAATAAATGCAGGGCTATGGCTGACCCAATGACCTCGGCCAAATCGCAGGCGGCAATGGCGATTTCGCATAAGACCCATAGCACAAAAGCGACGGGCGGGGAGTAGTGGTCGCGGCAGGCTTGGGCGAGGTCGCGCCCCGTAACAATGCCTAATTTGAGGGCCAGATGTTGTAATAAAATCGCCATGAAGTTAGAAATGAGGATAACGGAGAGTAACATGTAGCCAAATTGCGCTCCGCCTGCGAGGTCGGTTGCCCAATTGCCAGGGTCCATATAGCCTACAGCAACCATTAAGCCAGGGCCTGCAAAGGCTACCAATTTGCGCCATGAGGTGGCAGAAAAGTGGGGTACGGGAATGGAGGCAAACGATTCGGGCAAACTATTGGTGGTGCGGCTACGTCGCCAGCCTGTATTTTCATTGAAGGAGTTGAGGGGTAGTTCTATCATTGTATATTTTCCTTTACTAAATAAATTTTTAGTCTTGACTAAATTTTAGCATAAAATTTCTACTTTGTCAATACCCCAAAGTCCTAAAGATTATCCAGCTGTAAGCCATTATAAGGTTTAAAACCTTATAATGGCTGGGGCGGAGATTATTTGGCCGATTTTTGACAATGCCAAGCAATTGACCTATATTCAACAGGAGTGCAATGGGTATATACTGCATCCCAAATGAAAATTACACTTTTGGTGCAGGAGTCCGCAATTATTTGCGGGCTGTCCGCAAAGGATTGCGGACTCCTACGGGCAATTATTTGCGGGCTGTCCGCAAAGGATTGCGGACTCCTACGGGTCATCATCAATGTGTAAGTCTCGAATGAAACGCAGTATCAGTATATCAAGATTTTACACCCTCACCCCAGCCCTCTCCCAAAGGGAGAGGGAGTATCTTGTCTCCCCTCGCCCACTGGAAGAGGGGCGGGGGTGAGGGTGATTTAGTTGTTGCACCCAAATCTTGAAATACTGAGTATAGCTGTTTCGGCCTAAGCTACAATTTTATTACCAAGGATGAATTTATGGTAATTATTACAATTTCGGAACAAAATTATCAACGGCTGCGTCAAAAAGCGCAAGCCATTAGCCTCTCACCTGATATAATGGTAGATAAATTAAAAATACAAACGATTTTGTCTCAACCTGTTGACTTATTATTGTTAGCGGGTGTTGGGGCAGAGGTTTGGACTAACATCAATGTTAATGATTATATCAATCAGGGGCGTGACAGTTGGCAACGTTAGCCCGCCATGATTCCCATTAAAAAAGGTATTTGAGGAGTGCAAACCTTTAGGTTTGCCGTACTATAGACGGGCAAACCTAAAGGTTTGCACTCCTTTTTGTAACTATATGACCACCGAAAAACCAACCCTTGTTCTGATAGACGGCCATGCGTTGGCCTATCGCGCTTATTTTGGGATGCCCGCTAATTTTAACACGAGTCGAGGCGAGCCGACCCATGCCGTATATGGCTTCATCAATATGATTTTGGCGGTGTGGCATGAACACCAGCCCGATTATTTTATTGTCACCTTTGATTTGGGTGACACCTTTCGTCATGAAATGTACAGTGAATATAAGGCCACGCGGGAGAAAATGCCCGATGATTTGCCTGGTCAGATTGCGCGGATTGACCAGGTGATGCGGGTGTTGAACATGCCGATTTTTACCAAAGAGGGCTATGAAGCTGACGATTTATTAGGCACACTTGCTAATCAAGCGGCGGCGCAGGGCATTGAGGCGTTGATTGTGACGGGTGACCGCGATGCCTTTCAGTTAGTTGCGCCCAATATTAAGGTGATTATTTCGGGTAAAAAGTTCGCTGACCGTGAGGTGTATGATGAGGCCAAAGTCATAGAGCGTTATGGTGTGCCGCCCGCGCAATTGATTGACTTAAAAGGATTGATAGGCGATACCAGCGATAACATTCCAGGGGTCAAGGGCATTGGCGAAAAGGGCGGGGCGAAGCTAATTCAAGATTACGGGACATTGGAAAATATTTATGCCAATTTGGATAAACTTACGCCGTCATTACGGGCGAAGCTGGAGGCTGACCATGATAATGCCTTTTTGTCGCGGGATTTAGGTCGAATTATTACGAATGTGCCTGGCGTGCAGTTTGATAAAGAGGCTGCTAAAACTCGTAATTTTGATATTGTGGCAGTAGCCAAAGTCATGGTGGAATTGGAATTTAATACCATTTTCAACCGTATTCCTGGCGCGCCGCGTGATAAATCACCGCAAGAAGTGGTACGCGAAAGTGAGCGAAGTGAAGACGAAGAAACGCGAAATAATGCAGAAGAGGGAACGCGAATGGGCGAAGAGGCGAATGAGCAAGTTGAGGAATCTTTAGCCTCTTATTTTGGCGAGTCGGCGACTCGCAACCTGGCTGACTCGCAACCTCCCCATTCGCAACCTCATTATTACACGGTAGATAGTTCGGCGAAATTGGCGGAGTTGGTGGCGAAATTGCGCGCCCAGCCTCATTTGGCGGTGGACGTGGAGACGGATAGCGTGGATGAAACCCAAACTAATTTGGTGGGGATTGCGATTACGCCCACGATTGGTGAGGGATATTACATTCCATTACGGCATGGCATGGCAAAAACGCCGCCGCAACAGGCTTCCATGTTTGAGCTAGCGACGGCGGTGGAGGAGTTGCCGTCCATTCCGCAACTGCCTTTGGCGGAGGTGCAAGCCGCGCTCGCCCCAATTTTGGCGGATAGTCAGAAAACGAAATATTTGCATAATGCGAAATTTGATTTGACCGTGTTAGAACGACATGGGCTGCCCGTCCTGCCGCCGATTTTTGATACCATGATTGCCTCATGGCTGACCAATAATGCAACAGAGGCGCGTCATGGGCTGAAAGATCTGGCCTGGCATGAATTGAATGTGCGGATGACTCCCATTAAGGAATTGATTGGCGCGGGCAAAAAGCAAGTTACTATGATGGAGGTGTCGGTGGAACAGGCCACGCCATATGCGGCGGCGGATGTGGATATGACGTTACGTTTAGCGGAGATTATGCAGCCGCGATTGCAGGCGAATGAGGGCATATCTTGGCAATTGTTTCAAGCATTGGAGTTGCCGTTGATTTATGTATTGAAAGACATGGAGTTGGCGGGCATACGGCTGGACGTGCCAATATTACAGCAAATGTCTATTGACATGGGGCGGCAATTGGATACGTTGACCACGCAAATTTACCACGTGTCGGGGCGAAGTTTTAACATTAACTCGCCGCAACAAGTCGCCACAATTTTATTTAGGGAGTTGGGGCTGTCAGTCCCTGGCATGAAAACCACCTCAAGCGGTCATTATTCGACGGGCATTGAGGTGTTGCAAGAGTTGCGTGGGCAGCATGAAATCATTGAATTGATGATGCAATATCGGCAATTGGCGAAATTGAAAAGTACGTATGTGGATGCGCTGCCTGCGCTGATTAACCCGATGACGCAACGGCTGCATACGAATTATAACCAAATTGGCATTGCGACGGGGCGGCTGTCGTCCAATAATCCTAACTTACAAAATATTCCCATTCGCACCGAGCAAGGGCGGGAAATTCGCCGTGCCTTTATTTCGGCGGAGGGCTGTAAACTCATTTCGGCGGACTATTCACAAGTAGAGTTACGGATTCTGGCGCATATTGCCCAAGACCCTGGCCTGTTGCAAGCCTTTGCCAATGATGAGGATATTCATGCGGCGACGGCGGCGACGGTGTTGGGTGTGCCGATTACGGAAATTGACAAATATCAACGGCGGGTGGCGAAGGCGGTCAATTTTGGCTTGGTTTATGGGCAGACGGCCTTTGGTTTGGCGCAAGGAACAGGCATGAGCCAATCGGAGGCGCGGCAATTTATTGAGCGTTATTTTGAGAAATATCCAGGGGTCAAGCGATATATTGAACAGACCAAACGGGTGGCGGCACAACAAGGTTATATTACGACATTGTTGGGGCGGCGGCGGGAATTTGCAGGGTTAGCCAATTTGCGGGGGGCGCAACGGGGACGGGTGGAGCGTGAGGCGATTAACTCGCCTATTCAGGGGACGGCGGCGGATATTATAAAACAGGCCATGATTGATTTGCACGCGGCCTTGAAGCAACGGGGTTGGCAGACGCGCATGCTATTACAAGTGCATGATGAACTGGTGTTGGAAGCTCCAGAGGCGGAGGTGGCGGCGGCGGTTGCGCTGACGCGGGAGGTGATGTCGCAGGCGTTTGCGTTGCAGGTGCCGCTGAAGGTGGAGGTGGAGGTGGGTGATAATTGGTTGGATATGGGGAGTTAGGGGGGAGAAAGTGATAAATAAGAAATGAGAGGTTTGGGAGTGAGTGTTAGAAGTTGTAATACTTTGCAAGGTGTGGTATGATGGGGAGAGAACGTGGTTACGCGGTGCATTTTTAATGAGGGACAAATCCATGACTATAAAAACTGTTTCTAAACGAATTAGCGTGACTTTTGCCGCTGAATTACTTGAAGAATTAAACCGTTATGTGCTACCTGCAAAACGTAATCGTGCTATCATTCAAGCGACTGAGCAATGGCTTAAGCAAATGCGGCTTAAGCAAGTTTTAGCGGAATTACGCCAAAAGCCTGCTTGGGCAGAGGAAGACCACCCTGATTTGGTGACGGTTGAGCAAGTAAATGATTATGTCAATCAATTACGTCAGCAATGGTTGCCCCAGGTTTGGACTGATAATAGCACTGTAAAGAAAGTGTAATGATTAGTTATTTGCTTGATACAAACATATTAATTTTAGCCTTGCGCGGCTATGCTAAAGCCTTAGATTTGTTAGCTGAAAGTA
>JAIFLK010000008.1 GCA_020049115.1 Chloroflexota bacterium
CCGCAACGCCCTGGCATGTGGTTTGAAATAGACCTTAATCGCACCCGCATGGTGACGGGCTTGAAACTGGACTCGGCGCGCTCACCCTATAACTACCCGCGTGGCTATATTGTTAAGGTTTCTACCGATAGGCAACGGTGGGAAGAGGTGGGGCGTAATCCCAATAATGACCGCCAATTGGAGGTGAATTTTGCCTCTCGTTTGGCGCGCTATGTGCGGGTGGAGTTGACCCAAAGTGCCGAGTCATGGTGGTCAATTCATGAGGTTATTATGAAATATGGCGGCGGCGAGATGAGCGCGCGGGCCAGTCATAATAATGCGTTAGTCGGGCCGAGTAATCTATTTTATGCCTTTGATGGGCGGGCGGATACGGCTTGGTCAACGTTAGCTTCGCAAAATCCAGGCATGTGGTTTGAAGTGAATTTAGGCGAGCCACGCGCCGTAAGCGGTTTGTTATTGGACAACGCCCTTGCCCCTGACGACTACCCGCGCGGCTATGCTATTTTAGTGAGCCAAGACCAAAACCAATGGACGGAAGTGGCACGGCAAGCGGTCAATACGCGACGCCTTGATGTGGATTTTTCTCGTCAGATAGTGCAATATATCCGCATTGTGTTGCTGACGGCGGCGCGCAATTTATGGTCTATTAGTGAGGTAACGGTGAACGGTTAATCAATTTATTGCTTGCCTACAACCTCAACCTAACCAAATTTAGATCCATAACAAAAAAGGTCGCTATCATGATGATAGCGACCTTTTTAATTTAACGTAATTTAGGTATTAATGATGCCCATTCGTCACCACTTCCCAGGTGTCACCACCTTCATACATGGCGCGCAAATCGCCCGCGCCATTTTTGCGGATGGAGGTCTCAACTTGATTAAAGACCCCTTCCTCATAGACGGGACGTTCAATGGAACGCAATACGCCGATAGGTTCGGGGAAGTCGGGGTAACGCATGCGACTGAGCATGAAGGCCAAATTAGCACTCGGCGAGGATTCATTGTGAACCAATAAATCCTCTAAGGCCACATGGTCAAGGTTGACCACTTCGGGTTCTAAGTCACGCAAGCGAATCCCTTTGTCATGGTGCTTACCAAAAATTAACGGCTGCCCATGTTCGAGTTCAACGATAGTGTCATCTTTGGTATTTTTGTCGGTGGCATAACCAAAGGTGTTATCATTAAAGATAACGCAATTTTGATAAATCTCCACAAACGACGTGCCTTTATGGGCGGCGGCGCGTTTTAACACTTCGCCCATGTGGTTGATATGGGTATCAACAGTGCGGGCCACAAAGGTGGCTTCTGCGGCCAACGCCACGCTGAGGGGATTTAGTGGGTGGTCAAGTGACCCCATGGGCGAGGATTTGGTCTTGAGGCCAACGGGCGAGGTGGGGGAGTATTGCCCTTTGGTCAGGCCATAAATGCGGTTGTTAAAGAGGATAATATTCAAATCCACATTACGGCGCAGGGCATGCAGTAGGTGATTGCCGCCAATGGACAGGCCGTCGCCGTCACCCGTAATGACCCAGACGCTTAAATCGGGGTTCGCCACCTTAAGACCCGTCGCTAAAGTGGGGGCGCGGCCATGGATGCTGTGAATACCGTAAGTATTCATGTAATACGGGAAGCGGCTAGAGCAGCCGATGCCTGAAATGAAGACGATTTTTTCTTTGGGAATGCCGAGTTCGGGCATGATTTTTTGCATCTGTGCCAGAATCCCATAATCGCCACAACCAGGACACCAACGCACCACCTGGTCAGAGACAAAATCTTTACGACTTAGTAATTGAATTGCTTCGCTCATAATTGTACCCTAGTTGGAATCCGCGAAGGACATGCCCTCACCCCAACCCTCTCCCAATGGGAGAAGGAGTAAAATTTCCCCCCTCGCCCTATGGGAGAGGGGACGGGGGTGAGGGCGCATTTCTTAGCGGACTCTATTTCAAGGCTGCTCCGATACGCTCGATAAGTTCGTTAATGGTAAAAGGTCGCCCCTGAATTTTGGTGAGGGGGATAAATTCATGGTCGAGGCCGTAATGTCCACGTAAGAGGAACACCAATTGCCCCAGGTTCATTGCCCCAGGTTCATTTCTGGCACGGCGACGCGCTTAAAGCGGTTGATGATGTCGCCTAAGTTACGGGGGAAGGGGTTGAGATAGCGGATGTGGGCATGGGAAATGGCATTGCCTTGTTGTTGCAGCCGTTGCACCGCCGAACGCACCGCGCCGTAGGTACTGCCCCAACTTAACACCAATAAATCGCCCGATTCTGGCCCAATGAGGCTTTGGTCAGGCACAATGTCTACCAATTTGGCAATTTTGGCGGCGCGGTCAAGGTTCATGCGCTCATTGTCCATCGGGGCATACGAAATATTACCTGTTTCAGGTTGTTTCGATAAGCCGCCGACGCGATGCTCTAGGCCAGGCGTGCCAGGGATAGCCCATGAACGGGCCAGGGTTTCAGGGTGACGCTTATAAGGTAAGAAGCCATGCTCACTGTTAGATTCTGTAGGGTGTTCAATGTGAATGGCTGCGATTTTATCGGGGTCAGGGATGGCCCAGGGTTCGGCACTATTGCCCAAATAGCCATCACTCAAAATGAAAACGGGGGTCATGGCCCGTACCGCAAAACGTACCGCCTCAATCGCCATGTCAAAACAATCGGCGGGCGTGGCGGGGGCTAATATCGGGACGGGGCTTTCACCGTTGCGCCCAAACATCGCCTGGAGTAAATCGGATTGCTCCGTTTTGGTGGGTAGGCCCGTACTAGGGCCACCGCGTTGCACATTCACAATCACCATCGGCAGTTCTAACACGACGGCCAGGTTAATGGCCTCACTTTTGAGGGCAATGCCAGGGCCGCTAGTGCCTGTCACGCCAATCGCGCCGCCAAAGGCCGCGCCAATGACTGACCCCATGGCCGCAATTTCATCTTCTGCCTGAACAGTGCGGACATCGAAATTTTTATACGTAGCTAAATTGTGTAAAATATCAGTGGCGGGCGTGATGGGATATGAGCCGTAATAAAGCGGCTTATTCGCCTTTTGCGCGGCCGTAACCAAACCCATCGCCAGAGCCTCATTTCCCGTAACGGAACGATATTTGCCTGCGGGTAATTGCGCGGTCCGAATCCGATAACGGGATTGGAAGGCTTCGGTATTATGCCCATAGCTGTAACCTGCTTGTAAGGCGGTTTGGTTGGCGAGGGCAATTTTGGGGTCTTTGGTGAATTTATCGTTAATCCAACTTAATGAGGTTTCGAGGGGACGGTCGTAAATCCAGAAGGCTAACCCTAGCGCAAAAAAGTTTTGGCAACGGTCAATTTCTTTGGTGGAAAGTCCTTCGATACTTTCTAACGCGGTACGGTTGAGGCTGGTTAGGGGAACTTCGTGCAAACTGTAACTTTCTAATGAACCATCTTCCAATGGGTTGACATCGTAATTGGCTTTCTTTAAGTTACCTTTTTTGAAGGCATCGGTGTTGATGATAATCGTGCCACCCCGTTCCAAATCAATTAAATTGGCTTTGAGGGCGGCGGGGTTCATGGCGACCAACACGTTGGGTGAGGGCGGCGGGGTTCATGGCGACCAACACGTTGGGCGCATCGCCTGGAGTGAGGATAGTGGCACTCGAAAAATTGACTTGAAAGCCACTCACGCCTGCTAATGTGCCAGCGGGGGCGCGAATTTCTGCGGGAAAGTCGGGCATGGTGCTAATATCATTCCCAAAAACCGCCGATGTTTTGGAGAATTGGGTGCCTGTGAGTTGCATGCCGTCTCCAGAATCACCCGCGAAACGAATAATGACTGAGTCTACATCTTTGTACTCAGCCGTATGAGATTTTGTCATTGTTACCTCCGTAGATTATAGTTTAATCAAAACGGTTAACCATTCTAGCAAACTTTTCAAAAAATCAAAATAAGCATGGTGTATTTAGTCGATAACGTTATTAAGGTTATCCAGTTGGAGTCCAAATCTTTAGATTTGGACTCCATAAAAGTAACATGTTTAGGGGGACGTATTTATGAAAGAAGTGGAAGTAGATGTCTTAGTTTTAATTGAGCGTTATGCAACCGATTTACTCAAATGGGACATTTTAACCCTATTTGGTCGCCAACCAGAGTTATCCCTTTCCGCCAGTGAAGTGGCACAACGGATTGGGCGCAGCAGCCAATCGATTCGTTCTGAATTAGGTGATTTGGCTTTACAGGGCATTTTGGAACAAAGCCGTAATGATAGTAATCAAGCGTTATATCAACTCACGCCACAACCCCGCTTACGGCAAGCGGCCATCAAATTTGCCGAGCAAGGTTAACAATATGATGACTTCCTTTGAGTCAAACTCAACCTTACTACACCAATATGCTATTCGCTTGTTGACGCGCTTATTTGAGGCTAAATTTGCCCCATCAAGGCAAACAACTCAGGCCATTATAGGTCAGTTGCAAGCGTTAGAGTTAGGCCAATTAGAAACGCTATTTACTGAAATCATTGCTTTTCAGACCATCAACCAATTTCAAGCCTGGCTAAAGGCTCATTTACCTCAGCCTGCGCCGCCTTTATTGAGCCAATCGGCTAAACTTAGCCGAGCGCGCCAGTTAATGCTGGAATTGGGACGGGGCTTAGGGAGTAGTCATCCACCCCATAATGGTTCGGATAATCATGATTTTTATCTTAATACTACAAGGAGCTACAATTACAATGTCAACATTAAACTCTGAGCCAACACCTGCTGCCCGTCAATTTGATTTTTGGCTAGGGGATTGGGATTTAACTTGGGACCATGGTGGCTGTGGTTACAATAAAGTTCAGGCCAAATGGCATGGCCGCGTGATAGAGGAAAATTTCCATGAAATTGCCCCGATGAACCTGGAGGCCATGAGTCTGTCGGTTTATAAACCCGATACAGGCTATTGGTATCAAACGTGGGTGGATAATCAGGGTAATTATTTGGATTTTATCGGCCAGTTCAAAGAGGGCGAAATGGTGTTAGAACGTGATACCTTCATTCGCGGCAAAGCCGTGAAGCAACGCCTCGTTTGGTCAAACATTAAGGCCAATAGCCTGGATTGGGAGTGGCAACTGTCGGAAGATGACGGTGAGCATTGGAAGACCCTGTGGCACATTCGCTACCGCCGTCGGGGGGCGTAATGGTTTTTGCCTTAATATGAAGGAGTCCGCAATCATTTGCGGACTCTTTCATATAACGCTTTTTAATGAAAAATTTGGTTATTTATTCGCCCACATGTTTCAAGGCCATTTGATATAAACCTTTAGAAATATGAAATTCAGCCTTTATCAAATCATCTAAATGTGGCTTAATTTCTACAATAAGATTACGTTGTCGGGCTAGAATCAGCAAGCCTACTGTACCAATAACAGTAATATTAAATGATTGAGCCGTTTGGCGTGCTGATAAATCATCTAACAAGATGTAATTAGGTAACATTTCTAAGGCTAATACAATGGCTTCACATTCACCTTGACCTAAACGGGGAGATAAAGTGAAGGCGGAAACAGCTTGGGTTATAGGACGCTCAATTATCCAATTTGGTAACGGGCGTAAACTGAAAACTTCCTGACGGACAGCTGTAGGAATGTATAATTGGTGCGTTATTTGTTGCAATAGCGATAGCTTACGTAAACGTTCAAATGCAATGATTGGGCTGGAATTGCTGACAAAAATTGTT
Source organism: Chloroflexota bacterium (assembly GCA_020049115.1). GTDB lineage: Bacteria > Chloroflexota > Anaerolineae > 4572-78 > J111 > JAIFLK01. The sequence continues at coordinate 5,695 of JAIFLK010000008.1, forward strand.
TCACTCATACCAACGCCTGCACATGGAAAAGTTCTTCAGCCCATTCAGCCTCGGACATATCCAAAAACGGAATCCCTAAGCGCGAGGCATGATGGATAAACTCAATTTTTGTCATGCCTAATAACTCAGCACTTTTGCCACTCGAAATGACATGACGGCGATATAGTTCTAAAACTAACAACTCCTTAATAAAACTATCTAAGGGTTGGTTGGCTAATGGACGTAAAAGGCGCGTCCATTCAGGTTCTAATTCTAACACTGTTTTTAGCATCATTACATCTCCTTATTTTAACGCCCTTGCCACACCGCAGGGCGTTTTTGCATGAAGGCATCAATCCCCTCGCCCGCGTCCGCCGCCATCATATTACAGGCCATGACTTCGCTGGCGTAGTGATACGCCTCCGCCATGTCCATTTCAATTTGTTGATAAAACATCTGCTTGCCTGTGGAGACCGCAACGGAGGATTTCGCCACAATTTTAGCCGCTAACTTTTGCACCGTTGACTCCAACTCCGCCGCAGGCACCGCATAATTGATTAAGCCTTGTTGCACTGCCATGGCCGCGTCAATAAACTCCCCCGTCATCAAAATTTCAAAGGCTTTCTTACGGGTCATATTACGACTAATCGGCACGGCAGGCGTGGAGCAAAATAGCCCCACATTAATGCCCGACGTGGCGAATTTCGCGCTATCCACCGCCACCGCCAAATCACATGCCGCTACTAATTGACAACCCGCCGCCGTGGCAATGCCCTGCACTTGGGCAATCACGGGCTGCGGCATTTGGTTCAGGGTCATCATCATGCGGCCACATTGGTCAAATAAGGTTTGGTAATACTCCTGCTCAGGGTGGGCGCGCATCTCTTTCAGGTCATGCCCCGCGCAAAAGGCTTTGCCATTCGCCGCAATGATGACCACGCGCGCCGCGTTATCCGCCGCAATAGAGTCGAGTTCCGTCTGCAAGGCGGTCAACATGCCTTGTGATAAAGCGTTATATTGTTGTGGGCGATTGAGCGTTAAGGTTACAATCCCCGCGTGATCGGTTCGTAATACTAAAGGTTCTGTCGTCATGGGAAATAAGAGCAACGAATTACCCGAATTTAACTTAGGCCAGCTTTTATAAGGTTCAAAACCTTATAAAGGCTTTTTAATTCGTTAAATTCGGGTAATTCGTTGCTAAAGTTGTTTAGCCTGTTCTCGGAGTTTGAATTTTTGCACTTTGCCCGTTGACGTTTTGGGCAATTCCGTAAAGACAATGGTACGTGGCACTTTGAATCGCGCCAAATGAGTGCGGCAATATTCGATTAATTCCTCTGCCGTCACGGTATTAGGCTGACGTAACGTTACAAAGGCACATGGCGTTTCGCCCCATTTCTCATCAGGCCGCGCCACCACCGCCGCCTCTAAGACCGCAGGATGACGATATAATACATTTTCAACCTCAATGGTCGAAATGTTCTCGCCGCCAGAAATAATAATATCCTTAGAACGGTCTTTCAACTCCAAATAACCGTCAGGGTGCATCACGCCCAAATCGCCGCTATGAAACCAGCCGCCCGCAAAGGCCGCCGCCGTCGCGGTGGGGTTCTTAAGATAACCCATCATTACAATATTGCCCTTGAAAAAGACCTCGCCCAACGTCTGCCCATCAGCAGGCACAGGCTCAAGCGTCACGGGGTCAGCCACCATGAGAGCTTCTAACATGTGATAGCGCACCCCTTGACGGGACTTCATGCGGGCTTTATCCTCAAGGGGCAACTCATCCCAAATCACCTTCCATTCACATTGCACGGCGGGGCCGTAAGTTTCCGTGAGGCCATAAACATGGGTCACATCAAAGCCATTTTCCTCCATGGCCTGTAATACCGCCGCAGGTGGGGGCGCGGCCGCAATTGCCCCTTTGACCGCATGTTGTTTCAGTGCCTTAAGCTCGGCGGAGGCATTGGCTAACATGCTATGGACAATCGGCGCACCGCAATAATGTGTC
>JAIFLK010000080.1 GCA_020049115.1 Chloroflexota bacterium
AGTATTACATTATGGATTATCGAATTGAAACAGACAGCATGGGCGAGATTCAAGTGCCAACGAACAAATATTACGGGGCGCAAACGGCTCGCTCGCTCATTCACTTTAACATTGGGAGCGATACCTTTCCCCGCGAAATGATTCGCGCCCTCGGCATTTTGAAGAAGGCCGCCGCGTTAACCAACCAAGAACTGGGTAGCTTATCGGCTGAAAAAGCCACCCTGATGGTGCAAGCCGCCGATGAGGTGATTGCAGGGCAGCTTGATGACCATTTCCCGTTACGGGTATGGCAGACGGGTAGTGGCACACAGACCAATATGAACGCCAATGAGGTCATCTCCAACCGCGCCATTGAGTTGGCGGGGGGCGTGATGGGCAGCAAAAAACCGGTTCACCCCAATGATGATGTTAATAAAGCGCAATCATCAAATGATACCTTTCCAACGGCCATGCATATTGCCGCAGTGGAACAAATTGTTAACAAGTTGATTCCTGCGGTCAAGGAATTGCGCCAAACGTTGCATGAAAAATCGGTGGCCTTTGCCGACATTATCAAAATTGGCCGCACCCATTTGATGGATGCGGTGCCGTTGACGTTAGGCCAAGAGTTTTCGGGCTATGTGCAACAGTTGGATAACGACCTCAAGCGCATTGAATTTGCCTTAAGTGGGCTGTATGAATTGGCTCTCGGCGGCACGGCGGTGGGGACGGGCTTGAATACGCACCCCCAATTTGCCGAGAAGGGCGCGGCCAAAATTGCCGAATTAACGGGCTTACCGTTTATTTCTGCTCCCAATAAATTTGAGTCGTTGGCGGCGCATGATGCCATTGTCTTTGCGAGTGGCACGCTCAAAACGCTGGCCGCTTCGTTAATGAAGATTGCGAATGATGTCCGTTGGCTGGCTTCTGGCCCGCGCTGTGGCATTGGCGAGTTACGGATTCCTGAAAATGAGCCTGGCAGTTCAATTATGCCTGGCAAGGTGAACCCCACGCAATCTGAGGCCATGACCATGATTTGCGCGCAGGTGATGGGTAATGATGTGGCGGTCAACATCGGCGGTTTGTCAGGCAATTTTGAATTGAACGTGTTCAAACCCGTCATGATTTTTAATCTGCTCAACTCCGTCCGTTTATTGGCCGATTCATGCCATTCCTTTAATGAACATTGCGCCATTGGGATTGAAGCCAATTTATCCCAAATTGACCATTATGTGACAAATTCGCTCATGTTAGTTACGGCTCTTAATCCGCATATCGGCTATGATAACGCGGCGAAAGTGGCTAAAAAGGCGTTCCATGATAATGGGACATTACGCCAAGCAGTCGTTGAGTTAGGCTTGATGACGGGTGAAGCGTTTGATGCGGCGGTGCGCCCTGAAAAGATGATTGGGCCAGAATAATTAAGAATTAGGAATTAAAAATTAGGAATTAGGAGTCCGCAATTATTTGCGGATTCCATGTAAAAAGCCCCGTGTCATTGACATGGGGCTTTTTTGATAGGGTGTTGCTCAGTATACTGGTGAATTAGGGTCAATTAGGACTTACGCAAAACCGTTCATTTTGAGGAGTGACACACGCCCTCGTGTGTCACTGTTAGCACGAGGGCGTGCTAACTCCGCGATTCAGGTTGACGTAATATTTTCACTCGCCATCTCCATGGCTAACCGAAAACCACCTAAGCCACAAAATAAATCAATAAACGTTAACTCTGTTTTCATTAATTGACCTTGTAAAGCCAGCCTTTATAAGGTTTCAAACCTTATAAAGGCTTAAGCCTATCCCTTAAAAATTTACAGGAGGAAATTTGTTGACCTGACGTAATTGTACTTTCACTCGTTTTGTGCTAAGATAAGTTGTAGTTATTATGTCAACTAAAATTGCGTGAAAGGTAGGGACGGCAGCATGTCAATGGAGCAAATTATCCAAGCCAAAATGGCCCGTCTGCAAGAGTTAAAACAATATCAAGCCTATTACGGTTCTTATACGCCTTATCCCATTGTCTTGGAAATTAATCAGCTGGAGGCCGAGTTAGGCCGTTTATTGCGCGCTGGGGGAACGAGACCCACGAAAGCCATTAAACGTCAAACTAAACCACCGCGGCCCAAAACGAATGGCGACAGGTCGCAAGCTATGGTGGATTTATTAGCGACAGTTTCATTTTTAGGCTTAATTTGTGTTTTAGCGTTTATTTTATTAGGTTCTTACGTTTACTATCTTAACCGAACTCAGCAATTGGCGTTATCGTATCCTGCTCAAGGTGAATCGGTACAATTAGAAATAGCTTTGCGCCCTACATTTACCCCGACGCTAAACCCTAACGCGCCTCTCCCTGCCGAGGTGGTTGACTCTGCCAACTCAGGGGAGTTGCCTGCGGCTAACTCCTATTTGCCGACAGTGGTTCCCTCTACACCCATTGCTACGGTTGTCCCCACTATCACCCCTCGACCCAACATGACTCCCACACAAGTGCCAGAATTATTTCCGCTGGAAAAAGAAACCGCCCCGCCCCCTGAACCGACTAAAGCGGCTCCCACGCCGATTCCTGCTCGCCTGGAGCAGCGTAATACACCGACACCCATGCCTGCCCCACCTACCGCCATTCCTGCGCCAAGTTATCCCTTTGCCGTGACCGAAACGGGCAATCGCGCGTTTCAAAAAACCACAGTCCAAACCTTAGTGATTTATGTCTCTGTGGTGAGTGAAGGCAATATCCCGTTAGGTGGCTATAAAATAATTGGTGACCAGGTTCCCTCAGGTCAACATATCGAATCAGCTTTGAGTACCTGGAATTGGAGCGTGGTCAATTGCTTGGATTGTAGCTACATGAAGCAAGGCAACCTCAAATTTGAGCCAGGCCCCATCGCTGACGGCGTATGGAATATCTATTTGGCAGATGAAGGCGGCCAGCCCGTCTCGCCCGTTCATTCCTTTTCCTACTCCTCCGCCCCCGACCAATGGGTGTGGGATTTTATCATCTTTCGCCGCTTGCATGGGTAATAATTTTTCCACCTGTAATTAATTGGGGGATACGGAGTCCAAAGCCGTAGGCTTTGAGTAGTGGGACAAAGCCTACGGCTTTGGACTCCATGACACTATACTGCGTTTCATTCGAGACTTACACTTTGTCATGTCATTCTGAACAGAGTGAAGAATCCCTCAAGCGTTGACCCATTGAGGCGATTTTCGGGGCCGAGTTCACTATGTACTCCATGAAAATATAAATCAAAATCGCACTGCATATTGCAGTGCGATTTTTTTGATTTACTGATTTGGCAAATTATTTTGCCCTAATTCGGTGTGACCACTGTATTAATCACCTCGCCGCTACGGGCATCAATAATCACCGTGAAGACCACCTTAAAGGTTTGGCTATCCTGATAATTGATGTACCACGCGGGGCGAGTGACATCCAATGGGAAAGGAACTAACCCCGCCATTGGCACGTTGCCTTGCGCCATGTATTGGCTGCCGCCCGCATTTTGCGCGATGTCATAAATTCGTTTCGTATCCAGAATAACCTCAGCATTCATAGGCAGCGTGCCTGGGTCGTTATCTAACGGAATGGTACTGGTAAATACATTACCATTGATAAAGCTAACTTTGTACATGGATTTAGTCGTGGGTGACCAAAAATTAATATCCCATGAAGCCGAAGTGCCATCAACAGTTAACGGGCCGAGAATCGTTGTCCCAATATTATTAACCGACGCATCGGCTTGCCATTTGAGCGCGTCCGCCAGAGCCAAATCATACGCGGCTTGCGCCGATAACGCGGGGATGGCCGTTGGTGTGGCGGTGGCAGCAGTCGTGGCGGTGGCGGGAATGGGCGTGGGGCTGGCGGGAATAACGGTAGGGGTGGCGGTAGGTGCGAGGGCGATTTCTTCAGGCCGTTTTTCAGCCGTCAAATTTTCCTGAATTTTCTCTAAAACTTCATCTAAACTCGTACTACTGGACGCGGGCAGATAAACCCCTTTCGCGGCCTGCGCCCAAGCCATGACCCGTTGCTCAGATTTTGGGTCAGCAATCGCCACACCAACTACATAAGTATCCACCCGAATATTAAGCCGTTGCACCAATAAGGTCACTTTATCCACGCCCTGCGGGTCGCAACTGTCCGCGCCATTAGTCAAAATAATCAAGGCATTGCGTTTATCAGGCGATAACTCTAACTGACTAAACGCCTGCACGACAGCCTCCGTTAAGGGCGAAGCCTTGCCACTAGGCGTTAAATCTTCTATTTGAGCCGCCAGGCGCGCCGTTTGGTTGGGGTTAGCGGGAATGAGTTCTGAGGTATCATCACATTTATCACTTTGCCCAAAAACTCGTAAGCCCATGTTAATCTGCGTTGGTGCGAGTTTCAGGTCAGCCGCTAATTTCGTTTTCGCCGCCTCCCATCGGGTGATGGTTTCACCAGGGAACGGCTGATTCATGCCCTCAGACATATCCACAATATATTGCCATGTTACGGGCGAGCGCGTCGGGCGCAATTGCAAATAAATTAACGCCCCAATGCCGATTAACACAATCAGCACTAAACCCGCCAGCCCCCCAAAGCCAAAAATATTCACGGGTAAATTGAGCGCGTTCAGGTCAAATTTTTTGGCCGCGACGGGCGGTGGGTTTGTTTCGGAGGTCAGCTGAGGTTTGCTAATAAATGTTTTATCATCACTTGCCACTGACATGACGGTATTATCGCTTTGCGCGTAGGCCGATTTGAGGGCCGCAGCCATTTCCCCCGCGCGATTAAAGCGCAGTTTGGGGTCACGTTCTAGGGCTTTAATTAAGACTTGTTCCACCGCAGGCGGAATGTTCGGGTTAAAACTACGCGGCATGGGTAACGGGTCTTTGCTTCGCTTGACCACTGTGGCAATTGGCGTTGCCCCTCGATGGGGAATTTCTCCCGTTAGCATTTCAAACAAAATTATCCCCAACGCGTAAATATCCGTTCGATGGTCAACCTTTTGCCCCATGGCCTGTTCAGGCGACATATAAGAAGGCGTTCCCATGCCCACGCCTGAACCCGTTAATTGTTCGTTACTTTCCACCAATTTAGCCAACCCAAAATCACTCAGCAATGCCCCATGTTCCGCCATGAGAACGTTACTTGGCTTAATATCGCGGTGAATAATTCCCGCATTATGCGCGTAGTCAAGGGCTTGGGCAATTTGGTCAATCAATTCCACGATACGGCTAGGCAGTAACGATTTATTCATTTCCTCGCTCAAGGTGCGGGCGTTAGGAATGTAACGCATGACCAAATAACTGTAACCTTTATCTTGGCCTGAATCATACACGGACAAAATGTTAGGGTGATGTAAATTGCCAATTGCCTCAACCTCACGTTGAAACCGTTCACTAAATTGCTTATTTTTGGCAAAGACAGGCGACAACACTTTAACCGCCACCTCCCGCTTCAAGCCTGGTTGATAGGCTTTATAAACCACCGCCATGCCGCCCTCGCCAATCTTCTCCAGCATTTGATATTGACCGAGGGTCTGACCGATTAATTCTGCTTTATCTTCCATTAAATAGCTCCTTGCTGACACGTCTCGCATTGACACATCTTCCGCAAATTTTGCCAACTATAAAGCCCTTCACTGTGTCCATCATCCCAATGAATTTGCAGCGCATAATTGCCCGCCGTCTCTAATTTCGTAATGCGCCAAACGCGGGTCGGAGGTTGCTTGAAAAT
>JAIFLK010000390.1 GCA_020049115.1 Chloroflexota bacterium
CACACTGTTGACAATGCCAGCCTCAATCAAGAAATCACGATTGATTTGCCCACTGCCATACAAAGAGGTTGTGCTTGTACCAACGGTAAAAGCCTGTAAATTATCGGCTAAGTTAAGTAATTTAACCCCATTTGTTGAGATTTCTGACGGTTTGAAACCAGTGGCTTTGGCAATTATCTCATTACTTTCAGTGGGGTGGGCTTGCCAATAATCTTGGGCTTCAAACCAAACCTTAATAAATGACCGTACCGCCTCGGGATGTTGCTCTACAAAATCCTGGCGAAAAATCGCCACATCTGCAATTAAACCAGGGGCATCTGCGCTGGAAAAAAGCAACTTATTTCCCTTATCAAGGCCATGGGTAATAAAAGGGTCAAAGGTCTGTCCTGCATCAATCAAGGTCGGGATGATGTCAGGTACTTGAGAGGTATCGACATTAACCGAAATAATATCATGAATAGTCATATCCTCGGTTTTTAACATCTGGCGAACCAATAATTCACCAAATGTACCAATCCCCATGCCAATCCGTTTACCCCGTAAATCGGCGATACTCGTAATCTCTGGGCGGGCAATAATAGCATCCGCGCCATTGGAGTAATCTGTTGCCATCACCACCTTAAACTCGCCAGGGCTGCGGCTATCTAAAATCAACGCATCATTGATGGTGGCGAAACCCATCTCTAATTTATGATTTTGCAGATCTTTTAGAATCTCTCCCAAATCACCATAAGTTTTATGTTCAACTTGCAGACCATATTTGGCATATAAACCTTTATCTTCTGCCACAAACAAAGGATACAAGCCTGGCCAAGAACCCCAACCAACCTTTATAGAGATAGGTTCAGGCGTGGGGGTGGCCGTACAAGCTGACAGTAACAGTACCAAAACAATCATCAAAACAAAGTTACAATTTTTTTCATCATTATTTTCCTATTTGCGTAGCCATACCTTTTTTGCTACAGTATCAATCACATAAATTTGAACATTTAAGAACGGAGTATTTCCATGATTATTACCATTGAGTATTGCCGTATTTGAAACTATGCACCTGAGGCCGTGAGCCTGTTACAGGAATTAACCGAAGATGCTTACTTGCATGTTAAGGTCGAGTCATTTCAGCTTATTCCCTCTAGCAAAGGGCGATTTGAAGTAAGTCTGGATGGGGAGTTAATTTACTCCAAAGCCGCGACGGGTCGTCATGGCGAAGTGGGAGAAATTTATAGCCTGATTAAAGCGAGAATGAAATAAATTTGTAGGGGTTCAAAATTTTGAACCCCTATTTAAGTCATGAAGCGTTATTCGAATTTTAACAGAAATTTGGGATTAATCACCTTAAAACTTAATCGTCCTAATTCGTTATCTTGTGCCTCAATGAGGGGCCTAATTACAATACCTTCGCGGTCTAACTGCGGATTAACCACACTTTTAGCCTCAGAGAGTGCGACTAAACTTTGTACCTCATCTGTTCCCAAAATGTAATCAGTTCGCAATATGGGTACAGTTTCTAATTCCATTTCTTGGGTGAGGGCCACAAACTCAGCATAGTTTAGATAACTATAACTCTCAATTTCCACGATATTAAAGATACGGAGTTGATGTTTCGGTAACTTATATTTATTACTTTGCACCCCTGGCCCAATAATCTCCCCCTGAATTGCTAGATTGCGCCCCATTGAGCGTAATTTAGTTTCTAGGTCAAGCTGGCGCGCCAGTTGCCAATGAATATTTTTTTCTGTTTCCTTAAGTTCCAAATTACGTGAACACACTCCAAATTCACCATCGTTTAGGTAATAAGTCGCGCTCGTCCCGTCCACTTTTTCCGTAATGTAACAAATCTTGCCTTGATTTTCAGGCCGCGTTAAAACGTCAGGCACGGATTGAATCCGTGTCTCATCGGTTTTGGGCATGAAACCAGGAAAACTCCCCTTAACCTCGCCACTCATATTGGCAGAAAGGGGTAGTTCATATTTCGTCACGCCCATGAGGTCGGTTACTTCTAAACCTTCAGGCAATGCCATGTCCGCGTAATTTTCTATAATGCTCAAAGGAAAAGCAATTCCTTGCGAAATTTGCCCTTTCATTTTGGCGGTTTTAATGCGGAACTGGCGCGGGCGGAGAAATTCAAACTCTGGTTTATCAGGTAACACGCTGTCAATTTCGCAATAAACACAGCTATCGCCCACCTGAAATTCCCCTTTTTTCACCACCAACTGCCACCCTAACACGGTGGCTTTTTCTATCATGTCCGCCCCTTCAATCGGCTCAAGGGCTTTAATCGTTTGGATTGACGCTAATTTTCTCATAATGTGTCACCTCTAGTGGATTATTCATTAGACATTATACCGATTTAATGATTTTCGCGTAGGGGCAGGGCTTGTCCCTGCCCGCAATGGGGGCAAGCACAAGGCATTGCCCCTACAAAATGCCAACGATTTTTTAATCAGTATAAACTCTATTTAGTTTTTAGTACATGGTCAGACAAGAATGTCCGACCTACCAACGGTAGAACAGACATTCTTGTCTGTTCTTAAATTTTCTGTATTTCGTAATTGTAGCAGGTTTGGCGCGATGATTCAACGTTAGGGTGAATTTGTTTCTAACCAACGGCGCAATAAAAAGAAATAAGTGTATGGGTCAATCACCGTATAGTTGGGATGAATGACCTGACCTTCATTATTTGTCACATGATTTTCGGCTTCATGAGCCTTAAGACGCTCGCGAATTTCCCATAAAAAGGTGGTTGAAAGAAAGGTTGAACGAAAGACCATGAAAGGTGGTCGGCCTTGCTTTAATACATCACGCCGATAAATTTGATGCACCAACTCCGCCGACGAGTCAGGCGTGCCGCCAAAAGCCAAAATAGGAATGGTCGATAATGGTACGCCGTTTTGCCAGCGTGGCCAGGGGTCATCGGTTTGAATGTCAATGCTTAACATGCCGACAGGCGTAAGATAGGCAAAGGCATCTAGCCGACTTTGCGACATTTGCGCGCCGTTGCCATTGATGATAAAGCCCATAATATCATAGCCATACAGACTGTAATATTTCTCGCTCCGCCACAGCCAACGTAGAAAGGTTAATTTGTCTGGCCCATCAGGGTTGATATAACCTGCACCAGAATTTGTGCCAACAATGTAATCTTGGTCGGTGGTGGTGGCGTAAAGATAGCTCATGATACCTGGAATTTCTTCTACCATGCCAGGGTTTAAGCCCCACGCTAAAGGGATTTTCCCCCGTTTTTCATCTAGCCAGGGCGAAACGCTGTAGTTTCCCAATAGCAGTTGAGTTGGGTGTACAATATCGTAATCTCCCACATAGAAGGTTAAAAAAGTGTGGTCGGCTGAAACTTTGCCTTCAGGGGTCAGATAGCCTAGCTCTTTGAGACTGGCCTCTGTAGGCGCGGGGGGGGCAGGGCGGGGCAGAGGCCGCGGCGCAAAATCATGGATACTAATGTTAGACATGGATAGGCCATTTACATCGCCACCGCCACCTTCCATGTAACCGCCATATTGGGCAAATAGCCATAAATATTCCCATTCGCCAGGAATAGCTTGATATTTACTGTTAGGGTCGCCCCCCGCAGGCGGCCCCGCATATTTTTCCCACCACGGATGAAAGCCCCAAATTTTAATTAAATTACCGTTGGCTTGTTGTGAGGCGGTTTGAATAATTTGTTCCAAAGTATGACGGTCTAGGCCGAGAGTTTGCTGCGGGTCATCAATGGGCAATTCATCCGCCCAGGGGTTAAGGTCAAAGGCAAAACTACGTTGTTGAACGGTGTAATCTCGCTCAAAGGCATAGACTCCACCCCGCGTCATTTGTTTTTGCGTATAGCGAATGGCAGGCCAACCATCTTCAATATAGCTTAATACGGTGGGGTTGGTTTTGCCTGCGGCTAAATAATTCTCTATTGCCCACAAATACGCGTCCACTTTGGTTGAACCTGATGAGGGCGTGGAGCTATCGGGGAGCGTTTTGGCATTAGGTTGAAACATGCCCACGAGTGATTTTTTGACCTGTAGGTGGTTGAGAATTTGGGGCGTAATCTCACTGCCATCACGCAATATAGCTAAATCTTCGACTCCCGCAATGGTGGTGGCGACATTTAAGGTCGCAGGTACGGCGTTATCCCAGACCACCACCCCACGCAGGCTCGGCGAAAAAGTAGTTAAAACCTCTTCTAAATTGGTCAGGGTGATGATTTTGGTATTGACTAACCAGCCGTAAGGTTGATTAACGGTTTGATATTTTTCTAGCCAAAACATATCCATGCTCGGTTTATTGTTGCGGGCGTGGTCTTGATTAAGGTATAGACGGGGTTGGTCACGGTTCACAATACCTTGTAAGGTGGCGAGAAACATGAGCGTGTCATAATCACGTAATAGGCCAGGAAAAGTTTTACCCATCGGTAGCGGGCCATCAATGGAACAACGTTTGCGTTTATCTTCAGGCTTAACCTTACAATCTTCAAAGTGATTGACATGCATGGCAGACGCATCAAATATGTAGAGATATTGCGGCGACGTGCTGGTGGGAAATATAACGGAACAATTCACGAAAGAATTGAGTAAAATCAGCGTAAATGTAAAAAATCGTAGTAATTTGGGTCGTGTCATCGGCTATATCTTCCTCATTAGTCATCCGATGACTAGCAGTCATCGGATGACTAAAAAGAAATTGAGTATGGCGTTACTGTTCTAACAACTCATTAATATCAATTAAACTCTTGATTTGCTCATCATGGTTCAGTAGAATAACGCCATGTGAAAAAAATTGGACATGAAAGCCTAAGGCTTTGGCTTGTAATAAAATGGTGTGAAACTCTGCGTCTGAAATAAATCGCTTATCTTGGGCGTTTAGTAAGATAATGTCAGTTTTAGCTAAAATGGCCGCTAGGTCTATTTTGCCGACATTTTGGGGGTGTAAACGTTCTCCATCGTGCAGATATAAATATTCACGTTCTGAAACATGTGGCACGTAGACATTGGTGGTGTAAACTTTGGCGGTTGGCGGAATGAGGGCGAGGGCTTCATAAATGGTGCTTTCATTTTCAAGGCGTTGCCAGTTTAAGGGGTCTGTCCAGGGGGTCAAGTTCAGGGTTAAATAGATATTGATACATAATGTAATCAAGAGTCCCCATTTGAAATAGTGACCATGTTTTACTCGGTCAAGGCGGCGAAAGATAGCTTCTGTGCCATAAATTGCGCTGATAAACACAAAGGGCATGGTGGCTGAAATATATTGATACATAATGGTGCGCTGGGCATAGTGGCTTGATAATAAATTGTAAGCCATAGAGGGCAGCGCAGGTAATAAGTTGAGGGGGCTGAGGAAGGATAGAAACATGACGGGCATGAATAAATCATTAAAATATAGCTTGATGTCATGGCCTCGTTCTAATATCATAATCCTTAATACATAGATAGGGTGGAGGAGCATTGTTTTGACCATGCCTAGCGGTGTTGCCCCTAACCAGCCATATCGTTCTAGGGTGTCTGAGGGGCCGCCACGAATGAAGGGCATGATGATAAAGAGGGTTAATAATGAAGTAAGAATGCCGATAATCAGCCATGAGAGGCCAAAACGGGTGAATTTTTTGGCGGTGGCGGTTAGGCCGAAAGCGGCTATGGTTAGCCCCATTTCTTCTTTGCTGAATAGGGCCAAGATGAGCCACATGGTTGCTTGTTGCGGTTTGTAACTATCTATTGCATCGGCGGCCATGAGGAAAAATAAAACGACGGCTGCTTCCCAATGAAAATCAAAGCGATTGATAAAACCGATGGCGGGGTGTAATAAATAGGCGACGGCAAAAACGAGGCCCGCTAAGGGGGTTTGCAAACGGCGGGTGGCGAGGCGATAAATGGGAATTGCACCTAAGGCCAGCACCATAGTTTGAAACATTAATAGCCAATAAACGGAAGGGTAGATGAGATATAAAAGGGCTAAGACGGCCATGATGGGCTGAAAATGGTCGCCTAAAACATTGGCGACTTCCACCGAACTAGCAAAGCCCCGTCCTTGCGAAATATTCCAAATTACTTGGTCTTTGATGCCTAAATCATAGCCCGTTGAGTTGAAATAAAGATGACGGTATATAACCATTTGCCCGTATAGCACAATATAAAGGCCAATGAAGAGGGTGAGTAGCGCAATACTACTTAACTCTAGCCGAGTTTTCGGTTTTGTGGCGGGGGTGAGGGGATTTCGCATGATTTGTATTAAACTTGATTAAGGTTCTGCATGGGGCGAGTTTCGGTGAGATAAATGAATAAGCCTGCTATCAATAAATTACCTATAACTGTGCCGCCATTGCGCCCCCAATCAAAATTTTGCCCTTGCGCTAATATGCCATAGACGAGGGCGAGTAAAGTAATAAGGGGTAATTTTTGCGGGAAGTAGGGTGGGGTGAGTAAAGTTGATGTAATATAGATAAATGCGGGGAGGGTAAATATCATCCAATAAGGCCATGAAATGGGGTTTAAGAGGGTGATAATGGTGGTAATGAGCATAAAATGATAGAGTGGGGGGTGTTTTCGGGTGCGATAGAGCATGAAGGTAAACATTATTAAGCAGAAGCCCCAAATGGCTTTGGCTAGGGTTAAGTTGCTTAATTTGGCTAAGGTGGCTAGTAATGAAACGTTATATTTGGAGATGAGGAGTTCTACGGAGGAATCAAATAGGCTGGTGAGCCAGGCGATATTTTCCGTTAGGGTGAAGGGGAGGCCATGATACGCCACTAAAAAAATATTGAAGAAAATAAAACTTATTAATATATTGACTAACAGGCGATACCTTTTTTGGAAAATGAGCAGGGGAATAAATAGGAGGCTGTAAAGTTTGAATAGAATGGCTAGGCAAAGGATAATCCCCGTAATGAACTGTAGCTTTTGGGTGCGGTAGGGTAACATTAAGGTAAAAGTAAGGAGCAACCATAAGGGGACGATGTTAATTTGGCCTAATTTGAGTTCATCACGCAAGCCCATGGCATAAAAAAGTAAGGTTAGAAAGAAAAGAGCAACGATAGGGTGGATATATTTTTTGGGGTTGGTTATGTCAGGGCGGTGGGCGCGCATGACTTCTTGGGCGATGAAAATGAGTAAACAAATCCAAGCGATGACCGAAATAAAATAAAATAATTTGGTTGACCAAGCAAAACTTATTTGGTTGATGGTAAAACCGAAGATGAGGGAAACTACGGGGGCGTATTTGAATTGATAAAAACCTGTTACATCATAGACTGTTTTATGGCTTAAGGTTTTTTGGCCTGCTTGATAATACACTTCAAAATCAGAAAAATTAGGTTGTTGATGGGGGTTGGCGAAAATGAAAATAACCCATAGTAGGGTTATAAATATGAGGATAATTAAATGGGGTGGTTTGGGTGTTACAATAGACAATCGTTATTTTCCTTTAAATTTAACCTTATTCGCTCGGTAAGTCACTAATTAAGAAAAACATGACAATTCCCCACAGTGTAAAAATTATTAACCCTACGAGGCCAACGATACGTAAATCAGTGATGAGCGCGGTGAGTAGCCACATGATAGCTCCGCCGATGCCAAAAATGAGGAGCGTCGCCATCGTTGCGCGTAGAATAAACCAAGCGGTGGGCGGCACGGAGCCAAATTTGAGCATGGCGGGAATGAAATAGGCTATAACGCCGCCCCAACTGGCGAGAGTGAGGATAATGAGGCTGGCGGTGAGGGGAACACTACCAACAAAACTCCATGCGGCCCAAATGAGGCCACCTCCCAGGGCGAAGATGCCTAAGCTGGCGGGCGCAGTGCGAACCAGAAACCAGGTGGTTACATATTGTTGGCTCACCTCGCCACTGCCCCAGCAGGTGTCGCATAATTCTTTGATGGTTTTGACTTTGCCACTGGGAATTTCACCCGTTTGTTTGCAGCGGAGGCATTTGCTGCCGTCGGGTAGGCGTTTACTGCCGCCGCAGTCAGGGCAGGTGATGGTTTGGGGTTGGATACTTTCTTTTTGGCCTGTGCCATGACAGGTTTGACAAATGGGCATAAGGATTTACTTTAGGTTAAGGATTGGAGTCGTTTCTGTAATTCCGCAATAATGCGGTCTTTTTCGGATAGTTCTTGTTCTTTAGCCACAATGGTTTGCTCTTTTTCGGATAGTTCTTGTTCTTTAGCCACAATGGTTTGCTCTTTTTTGGTGAGGGCTTGCTCTTTTTCCCACAATAATTGGTCACGTTGGGCTAAGTCGCGCTCCATGATTTGTAACCCTTCTATTATTTCATCTTCCGCGTCCATGATTTGCCGCATTTCATGGTTGCTCATGGCTCGTTGCAGGCGGCGCACAATCTTACGGTATTTTTTGGGATATTTCGCTTCATTGATGGTTAAAATGTGGTCATTGGCGGTGGTTTGGTGTTGGTCAAAAATTGCCAATAACCGTTCCACGTCACTTTTATGGTCAGGTCGCAGGTGAGCAATTTGAATCACATAGCTGTCATGGGTCAAACTTTCAATAAATTCCTCTTGGGTCTCAATTTTCTTACCCGTTGTTAAATCGTAATATTCCCGTGCTACTTTGATAATGGGCGCGGTGGTGTGTGCCAATTGATAGCCCAAGAAGTAAATCGTAATAATTGGCATTCCTTTGCGGGAGGTGTTGCCTTTGTCATCAGTGGCGAGATAACTATTGGCTTTATCTTGATATTGTTCGCCCAAATACCGCCGAAAGCGCATGATGTCGGTGGCAAATTTCGCTTTTTGAATTTCTATTAAAATTTGTTTGTATGTACCGTCAGCTTTCTTGATTTTAGCGGAGAAATCCAGCCGATACACGGTTAAAAAACGTTGTTCGATAAAAACGCTACTTTCTTGAGGTAAAAAGGTTAAACTTTCAATCTCTTCCCCGATAATGGTAGAGATAATCAATTTGGCAATCGCCTCATCTTCCATCAAATATTTGAAGACCACATCATAAATAGGATTAGCAATCTGTAACATATTCACCTCCTGTTAGTCTAAGTCGTTAGTGTAGCATAAATTAGGGCATGGGAAAAATAAAGCCCCCACAATTAGCTAACTGTGAGGGCAAAATTACAAGATTGTAATTGAACAGAGTTGGTTATTGGCTGAAGCTATTTTGGGCAAT
The DNA here is from genome assembly GCA_020049115.1 of Chloroflexota bacterium. Lineage (GTDB taxonomy): Bacteria > Chloroflexota > Anaerolineae > 4572-78 > J111 > JAIFLK01. The sequence continues at coordinate 9,127 of JAIFLK010000390.1, forward strand.
CACCTTTAGGACAACACTGCCTTAACTATAATTTCTTTTTTCCCATTCGTAGGCAAAGGAATAACGTCACCCGTTACGGCTTGACCATCTACCGTTAGCGAAATGGTGTTACCCGCGCCTGCCCGTTCAATCGTAATACGGTAAGTTACTCCCTGGAATAATCGTTGGGTTTCAAAACCAGACCAACTTTGCGGCACGATAGGCGCAACCTGTAAGCCCTTGTAAGTTGGGCGAATCCCCAAAATCCATTGGGTAATTGCCACATAGTTCCAGGCCGCCGTACCACTTAACCATGAATTTTTGGCCTCACCATGCGAAACCGCGTCACGTCCCGCAATCATCTGCGAATAGACATACGGCTCACAGCGGTGGACTTCACTGATTTTTTCGCGTGCTGAGGGGTTTATCCGTAGATAATAATCGTATGCTTGGTCGCCATGTCCCATCATGGCTTCGGCAATCATCAGCCAGGGATTGGTATGACAGAAAATGCCGGCGTTTTCCTTATAGCCTGGTGGATAGGACGAGACTTCGCCGAGGTGAATGTAATATTGGGAATAGGCAGGTTGTAATAATACAATGCCATGTGGCGTGGCTAATCGTTCTCGCACGGAGGCCAACGCTTTTTCCACATGCCCCGTCGTCAGGCCAATGCCGGCGATAGAACAAAAGCCTTGTGGCTCAAGGAAAATTTGCCCCTCAACACATTCATGCGAACCCACTTTATTACCAAAATCGTCATACGCTCGTAAGAACCATTCCCCGTCCCAGCCTTCCTTAAGGGTGGTCTCCGCAATGCCTGCGGCTTGTTGACGATACATTTCGGCTTCAGCGGTTAAGCCTCGTTGCGCCGCGAGGTCGGCCATTTCGTTGGCGGCCTTAACAAATAAGCCCGCAATGAAAACCGACTCTGCCACTTTGCCATCTTTATTGGTCGTGGTTTGGAAGGACTCGCCTGGCTCAGAGGAAAAGGCGTTCAGGTTCAAACAATCATTCCAATCGGCGCGGCCAATCAGCGGTAAACCATGTGGCCCTAAGCGGTCAAGGGTGTAACGAATACTTCGTTGCAGGTGGTCATAGAGGGGTTTTTCGCTGCCAGGCTCATTATCGTATGTTACTAACTCATCTAAAATAGTCCAGTCACCCGTTTCTTTTAAATAAGCCACTACGCCCAACACCAGCCACAGCGGGTCATCATTAAAGTTAGTTCCAACCGCATTATTACCCCGTTTGGTTAGGGGTTGATATTGGTGATATGCGCCACCCGTTTCCATTTGGGTCGCGGCCACATCTAGGATACGTTCTCGCGCCCGTTGCGGAATCATGTGGACAAAGCCCAATAAATCCTGCGCCGAGTCGCGGAAGCCCATGCCGCGCCCAATGCCCGACTCGTAATAAGAGGCCGAACGGGACATGTTGAATGTGACCATACATTGGTAAGCGTTCCAAATATTAACCATGCGGGTCGTGTGTTCATCAGGTGTTTGGACTTGGAAGATGTCTAACAAACCATTCCAGTGGACGCTTAAAGTATTAAAAGCCGCTTGGACATTTTTGGGGTCAAGATAATGAGCAATGGTCTTTTTGACCGTTTGCTTATTAATGGTTTGTGAGCCAACGGGGTTAAACTTGTCCTCTTTCGGGGTTTCGTGATAGCCCAGCACGAAGATAATTTGGCGGGTTTCCCCTGCGGCGAGGGTTAATTCAACATGGTGTGACCCCATCGGGGCCCAGCCATGCGCGTGGGAGTTGGTAGATTGTCCTTTTTCCACCACTATGGGTTTATCCCAACCGCGATATGGCCCTAAAAAGGCTTCACGTTGCGTATCAAACCCCGCCAATTTTTCGGAACATGCGAAATAAGCAAAATGGTCGCGCCGTTCTCGATACTCTGTTTTATGATAGATAACGCCATCTTCTACCTCAACTTGACCCGTGCTGAAATTTCGTTGGTAGTTGGTGGCATCGTCATTCGCTTCCCATAGACAAAATTCAATGCTGGAAAAAACGGATAATTTGGCAGGTTCGGCGCGCTCATTGGTTAGGGTGTGTTCCCATACTTCCAAATTTTCGCCCATTGGAACAAAATAGCGGGTTTGCGCTTTAATTTGGGCGTAGGTTGAGCCAATGGTGGTGTAGCCGAGTCCATGCCGACAGCTGTAATCTTCTGTTTCATGGCGGGTGGGTTGCCAACTGGGTGACCAAAAACTACCGCTAACATCATCACGTAGATAAAGGTAACGTCCGCCAAAATCAAGGGGAACGTTGTTGTAGCGATAGCGCGTAATACGGCGTAAGCGGGCATCGCGGTAAAAGGAATATCCGCCTGCGGTGTTGGAAATAAGTCCAAAATAAGCCTCACATCCTAAATAGTTAATCCAGGGTAAGGGGGTGTCGGGTCGCGTGATGACATATTCGCGATGAGCATCATCAAAATATCCGTAATTCATCTAACTTGATTCTCCGTAAAATATTGCACCATGTTTGTTTTTGGTGTTAAGAATTAACTGAACAAAGTAAAAAAAACAACTTGTTGTGATTTTCTGTATTGTGGGGGGGTAAGTTGGAGTGCGAACCTAAAAGTTCGCACTCCTGAAAAGCCAATGGGGTAAGGTTATTCTTTCACCGACCCCATGGCAATACCGCTAACAATGTACTTCGAGAAAATAACATAAATGATAATAATTGGGACGATGGTGGCGGCGAGTCCCAAATAAATTGACCCAAACTCTGTCCGATAGGTATCGCCGCGTAAGGTTTGGACTAACATGGGTAAGGTGTATTTTTCTTGGGAGGTAATGAGGATAAAGGGGTTAAAGAAGTTGTTCCACGAAGCGATGAAGGCGAAAATCCCCATGGTGACGGCCCCTGGCATGGCAATCGGTAGCATAATAAAGTGAAATATGGCTAGTTCACTTGCTCCGTCCACTCGACCTGCGTCAATGAGGTCGCGGATAACGACTGATTCGAGGTATTGCTTGGCAAAAAAGACCGAGCCAGCGTTAGCAATGGTGGGCAAAATGAGGGAAGCGTAATTATCGGTGAGTCCCAATTTTGACATATACTGATAGAAACCGATGATGGAAAGTTGCATCGGGATGAGTACCAGAATGACGATAAAATTGGAAAAAAATTGTTTCCCTTTGAAGTTATAGACCACAATACCATACGACGTGAGCAGAGCGAAATAAACTGTTAAAAAGGTTGAGGAGACCGCGAGAGTCATACTATTAAAAAATCCTCGCCACAGATAAAGCCCCTTGCCTTCGAGAATGTAATAATTCTCAAGTAAATGGGTACTAGGTAATATCCCAATGCCCTGGTTAATTTCAATGGTAGAGCGAGTGGCATTGACTAGGAGTAACCAAATTGGCACAATGGTTACAATGAGTAGCGCGAAAAGACAAACGTATATCCCGCCACGTAAGATATTGGTGGTTAATCTGTAATTACTTTGCATGATAGTCTCTCCAGAATTTCACTTGGTTAATGGAGCATTAGTCTTTTTCTCGTAAGAAATAGAAAATGCCGAAGGCAAAGACACAGGTCATAATGAAAACGAGCATACCTACCGACGAAGCGGCCCCAATGTGACCTTTACTACTGCTAAATTTGAGGTACATTAGGATATTATTCGTCATAATTGAGCCACTGGGTGAGCCTCGTCCATCGGTTAAAAGATAGGGAATATCAAACATTTGCATCCCACCAACCAATGAGGTAACAAAGAGGTAAACCAGAATGGGTTTTAACAACGGAATTGTAATATTCCAAAACATTTGGCTTTCGGTGGCCCCGTCCATCATGGCCGATTCGTAGAGTGATTCTGGGATGGCAGTCATGCCCGCCATTAGCAGAATAATGGTTGCGCCAAACCACATCCACCATTGAATGAAAATAACCAGAGTACGAGCAATGTTTTGGTTTTGTAAAAACTGCATGGCTTCAGGTAATATCTCCATGCGGACGAGAAATTGATTGACTGGGCCGTAGTAGCCAAATAGACTAAAGAACAAGGCAGCAATGGAGGCGGGCATCAATAAGTTGGGCAAAAAGAAGATGGCTCGCCAAATCCCCGCGCCTTTAATGTTGAGGCGAAGACTAGTAAACCAAACTGATAACACCATGGCTACACCAATTTGCGGGATAAAGTTTAATATCCACAGTAGCCAAGTGTTTTTGACGGCATTCATGAAAATATCATCATTAAATAAGTTGGTGAAGTTTTTGAAACCGACAATATTGACCTGTTTACTCATTAAGGTAGTATCGGTAAAACTCAGGTATAGGGTGTTCACAACGGGGTAAAAGCCAAATATCAGGAAGGCGATGATGAAAGGGGTGATAAAAAGGTAGCCGTAATGGTCTTGTTTGAATTTCATTTGTAGCATGGTCTGACTCCTCTAAAATGGGCTAAATTTTTAGACCTCACAGGTTTTTTTAACCTGTGAGGTCTTTCATTATAATAGGTTACTTGATAGTTAGGTCAGGGAATTCAGTACGGAGACTATCTTTCCAAGTGGTCCACATTTCCTCTACGGTCATTTTGCCATTGAGGTATTGGTTCAAGGGGTCATTCAACGCACGTTGAATGGCATCATCAGAACCGGTCATCAATTTGGCACTGACGGCAGGGGCAGCTTTGGCAAAACCAGCGTAGGAGTTTTGACCGGCTAAGAATTTGCTCAGGTCAGAGTTATCGAAAGAAGGAATGATTTTGTCCACGACGATTTGGCTGGAAACAAAGTCACCAGCAGCTTGTTGTTGGTCAGCAGCAACGGCGGGGTCAATCTTCTTGAGATATTCGTTGGAATAAACGCCCGTGGCCCAGTTGGTTAAGTTTCCTTCATCGATGGTCGCGAAACGGATGAAATCTTTGGCTAAATCTTGATTGGTACTTTCAGCAATGGTGCCAAGCCAAGTGCCACCCCATTGATAGGGTAGGGGGCCGGGAATGACAGCCCAATCGCCAGCCGTATTGGTAGAGCCGTCGGCAGAGGCGGCATTTTTGGCGAGAACGTAGGTCAAGCCCCAAGTTGGGAGGAAGTAGGTGAAGACTTGCTTGGGTGTGCCTTTCGCATCTTTCAAGCTATCGTTCATGCCCGCAAACCAACCTTCTTGCCATTGTTGGGCTTGGGCTTCATAACCTTCGTCACGGAAGAGTTTGGCTGTTTCGATATATTTTGTGACCATGGGGTCAATGACGAGAGCATCATCCACAATCCAGGGTTGAGCGCGGTTGGTGAAGAAGAGTTGTTGGTAATCACCACTAGAGGCAACCATGTAAGTGTTGCCAGCAGATTTTTCTTTGACGACAGCCGCAGCGGCCGTGAATTTGTCAAAGTCAGCGAGGAGAGCCTGAATTTTGTCGGGGTCATCGGTGCCAAAATATTGTTTGGCGAGGCTACGGCGATAGAACAACGCACCGGGCGTGGCTTGGTAGGCGAGGGCTTTGAGGACACCCTCTTTACTACCGACATCAGTCACAAAGGGATAGATTTTGGCTTTTTCTACATCAGGCATGAGTGAGCCAATGTCAGACAATAAATCAGATTCGACATACTCTCGCACAAAAGCGGCTTCGAGAGCAATGACATCAGGGGCATCAGCCGTGCCGAGTGACGCTTTGAGTTTGGTTTGATATTCACCTGAACCCATGGGGATCATGGTGTAGA
>JAIFLK010000151.1 GCA_020049115.1 Chloroflexota bacterium
GGAGTATCTGCCGCCGCATGATTTACAGCGAAAATATCAGCGTGAAATTCATGCCAATGAGGTGGCGATTTTACCGTATTACATTGCGAATTTGAACATTGAGGCGACGTATGCCCAAAAGATGAATGAATATTTACCTTTTGATAATCTCTGTTTTGTGGATACGTTGGATAATTTGGATTTCGGCGTGGGCGGCCATCAATATGGCATGTTTGATTTGTCGGATGAAAATTTAAAGCGCATTAAGCAGCAAAATGAGCGCACCATTTCCGTCATTATTGGCAATCCGCCCTATAATGCCAATCAGCAAAATGAGAATGATAATAACAAAAATCGGGAATATCGGGGCGTTGATGAACGCATTAAGCAAACGTATATTAAGCACAGTACGGCGCAAAAAACGAAAATGTATGATATGTTTGTCCGCTTTTATCGCTGGGCATGTGACCGTTTGCGGGATAATCAGGGGATTGTGGCATTTATTACGAACCGTTCCTTTTTGGATAAGCGTCAGGCCGATGGCTTGCGGAAAATGTTTAGCCAAGAATTTAGCCATATTTATGTGGTAGATTTGGGCGGTGATGTCCGCATGAATCCCAAAATATCGGGAACAAAGCATAATGTGTTTGGGATTCAAACGGGCGTGGCGATTTGTTTTTTGGTGAAGAAGCCCCTCACCCCCCTGCCCCCTCTCCCAAAGGGAGAAGGGGAGTCAATAAAATCCTCCTCTCATTTTGGGAAAGGGGCTGGGGGTGAGGGCTTGCTCCCTTCTCCCTCTGGGAGAGGGGCTGGGGGTGAGGGCTTGCTCCCCTCGTCCTCTGGGAGAGGGGCTGGGGGTGAGGGCTTGCTCCCTTCTCCCTCTGGGAGAGGGGCTGGGGGTGAGGGGCAGTTAGCCCAAATTTATTACACCCGCCGCCCTGAGATGGAAACGGCTGCCGATAAGTTACAATTTTTAGCCACGACCCGCCTGGCCGAGTTGCCATTTCAACATCTTACGCCTGATAAAGACCACAATTGGCTTAATTTGTCGGAAAATTCATGGGAGGATTTATTGCCCGTTGCCACCAAGCAGAGTAAATTGGCTAAATCTAGCGCGGAGATTGATGCTATTTTTGAGTTGTATTCGTTGGGAGTTATGACTGCTAGAGATGAATGGGTTTATGGTTTAACAGTTAATAGTGTGGAACAACAAATTAAGTATTTTATAGATATTTACAATAAAGATGTGAATAGACTTTTTGGTAATATAGAAAGCGACAAAATTGATGATAATTTAAATTATTCAATTAAATGGACGCGTGCAGTAAAAAATGATTTATCAAAAGGGAAAATTTATACTTACCAACGTCACCGCGTTATTGACAGTTTGTATAGACCATTTGTAGGACGTTATTTGTATTTCAGTAAAAATCTCAATGAAATGCAATATCAATTACCTGATATAATTCGTAGTGATAACCTTGTCATCGCATTTTCAGGAACAGGTTCATCAAAACCATTTTCTACATTAGCTACAAATAAAGTTTTTAATCACGATTTACTTGAAAAAACCCAATGCCTGCCCCTGTACCGCTACGACGGCGAGGGGAATCGGCGTGATAATATTACGGATTTTGCGTTGGCGCGGTTTCGGGAACGGTATGAACCCTCACCCCCCAACCCCCTCTCCCAGGGGGAGAAGGGGAGTCAAGCCTCACCCCAGCCCTCTCCCAGGGAGAGGGGGAGTCAACCCTCACCCCAGCCCTCTCCCAAAGGGAGAGGGAGTTTTGATTTTCCCCTTCTCCCCCTGGGAGAGGGGGCAGGGGGTGAGGGTGTAGTTGCAGGGGCTGAGGGCGTAGTTGCAAAAAGAAAGCCCGCCCTGCCACCTGAGTTCCTTGAGCGTGTGCGCGAACTACGCAAAAATGCCACTAATGCTGAAAAATTACTATGGCAATTACTACGTAATCGGCAAGTGGGTGAGGCAAAATTCCGCCGTCAGCACCCTTTTGGCAAATTCATCCTTGATTTTTACTGCCATGAAGCCAAATTAGCTCTTGAGTTAGATGGCAGCGGCCATGCTGAACCAAAGCAAGCGCAATATGATATGGCTCGAACCCAAGCCCTAGAATCCGAGGGGATTCGGGTGTTGCGTTTTTGGAATAATGATGTTTTTGAAAATACTATTGGTGTGCTAGAAACGATTTTTGAGGCAGTTCAGCCCTCACCCCCCAGCCCCCTCTCCCAAAGGGAGAAGGGGAGTCAAGATTTTCCCCCTCTCTCTTTGGGAGAGGGGGTAGGGGGTGAGGGTGCAGTTGTGGGAACTCAAGATACACCCTCACCCCAACCCTCTCCCTTTGGGAGAGGGAGTCAAGACGCGCCTTCACTCCAACTCTCTCCTTTATCCCCAAATGGGGACAAAGAAAAAGGGAGTCAAGATTTTCCCCTTCTCCCTTTGGGAGAGGGGGCAGGGGGTGAGGGCGCAGTTATTTCCAAACTCGACATTTTCCATTACGTCTACGCCGTATTACATGACCCCGCGTATCGGGCCAAATATGAATTGAACCTGAAACGGGAGTTGCCCCGTATTCCCCTTTATGACGATTTCTGGCAATGGGCGGCGTGGGGGCAGCGGCTGATGGAATTGCATGTGAATTTTGAGTCGGTTGCGCCGTATCCGTTGGAACGGAAGGATAAAACACCCTCACCCCAACCCTCTCCCAAAGGGCGAGGGAGTCAGGTCGATTCCCTTCTCCCTTTGGGAGAGGGGCTAGGGGTGAGGGTAACTCCCAAACTCAAGGCCGACAAGGAACGTAATATCATTGAAATTGATAGTGAGACGACCTTGCATGGCGTGCCTGCGGTGGCGTGGGAGTATAAATTGGGCAATCGCAGCGCGCTGGAATGGGTGCTTGACCGTTATAAGGAAAAAACGCCGAGTGACCCAACTATTGCGGAAAAGTTCAATAATTATCGCTTTGCGGATTATAAAGCTGACGTGATTACTTTGTTAGGGCGAGTCTGCACGGTCAGCGTGGAGACCATGCGGATTGTGGCGGAGATGAGTCAGTAGTCATTTGTCGTTGGTCATTCGTCAGTTGTTAGTGGTCAGTTGACGAATGACAAATGATTAACGACTAATGACTAACGACAAATGACAAAGAGCAAATGACAAAGAGCAAATGACAAATGAACAAAAAGTGAATCTATTTATCGTAACACTATATCATGGCACAGATATTACCAGTGCTTTGGATATTCTTAATAATGGCCTAAATGTTAAGCAATTACAAGCCAAACAAAAGCGTCCGTTGCAATTAGGCTTGGGTTGGTATGCTGCCCTTGAATCTGAGGTAGCTGAGTTTTTTGGCTCATTAGCTACAAACATAACAGGTGAACATTACACAATCATTCAAATGTCGTTAGCTCAAGTTGATTTAGATTACTTATTTATGACCAACCAGGCACGCCAAGAAGCGATAGCCAATGTTCACTTTGTGGCTGAACAAATTTGGTTTTCCCCAACCTGTTTTGATTTCTTGAATGAACGGGCTACATTTAGCCCCTATTAAGGAGTGACCCATGACCAAAAAGTACAGCATAAATGACCTAAAATTACGGCCTGTGCAACGCACCATAACAACAGAGCAAGTGGTGGCGCATACTCATCAAGTGCAATTTAGCCGCCCTTTAACGGCTGCGGAACAACAATTATTTAGCCGCATGTTGCTCAGTTTTTATGATGTGGTGCATTTTTCGCGGCAATTTGGCACTGATTTGGTTAGTGAACCAACGGTCATTTTCACCCATTCTGACCAAGCCAATTACACTTTTTATCAATTGAACCTGGCGGGGAGTTGGAAAGACCTCCTCTTTGCCATGTTTGCTAATTTTAGTTATGAAGTGGTGGGCATCACTTGGCATGACCATAGCCGTATTTTTGACCCACAAAAAACGGCTGAGGCCAGTATATAGTCAGACAAGAATGTCTGACCTACCAATGGTAGAACAGACATTCCTGTCTGTTCCAAAAAGTCCCGCGAATCAGCGCGATGAATGACCCATGACTACTGACAAAGGACGACTGACCACGAACCAATGACCAATACTATTTTGATTGTAGACGATTTACCCATGAATTTAGAAGTTTTATTTTTATTTGAATTTTTAAGCGGCGTGGGTTTTGAAGTGAATGTGGCAGTTGATGGCGAATCGGCCATTCAGCAAGCGCGCTATATTCCGCAACCTGATTTGATTTTGCTCGATGTGATGATGCCTGGCATGGATGGCTTTGAAACCTGCCGCCGCCTGAAAAGCGAGGAGCAACTCCAGGCCATTCCCGTCATCTTCATGACGGCTCTGACCGATACGGTGGATAAGGTGCGCGGCTTTAGCCTCGGTGCAGTGGATTATATTACTAAGCCATTGCAACATGAAGAGGTGTTGGCGCGGGTCAATACGCACCTCAGCCTGAAAAATCTGCAAAAGCAGCTCCAAAGCCAAAATGAACAACTCCAGATTTTAACAGAACGGCTGCAAAGTGAGTTATACCTCGCCCGCCAAATCCAACAAAGGCTGTTGCCCGCGGCGCGCCCCAACTGGTCAGCCTTAGATGTTATTTGTCATAATGAACCCGCCAATGAAGTGAGTGGCGATTTTTATACCTATTACCAACAAGATGATACCTATATCGTGGCGGTGGGTGATGTTTCGGGCAAGGGCATGCCTGCCGCGCTCTTAATGGCCGTCAGTTTTACCTCCTTACAAAGTTCTATCGGTCAGATGCTTTCGCCTGATAAAGCCCTCGCGCTGCTACACGAGGCCATCTTGCCCTACACCTCTTGCACGCGCCAAAATTGCGCCCTAGTCTATGTTGAATTTATCGCCACCGAGACGGGCTGGCTCATGGTGGGGGCAAATGCGGGGTGTGTTAGCCCGCTTATTCGGCGGAGTGGCGGTCAAGTGGAGTGGGTTGATGTGGGTGGGTTGCCGCTTGGTACAGCGACTACATCTCATTACCCAAAATTACAAATTGAACTCCAGGCGGGCGACCTGGTGGTGCTAAGTAGTGATGGCGTGATTGAGGCCACCAATGCCGAGGGCGAAATGTTTGGCTTTGACCGCTTGGAAGAAATGGTCACTCATTGTCCCCACACCACCGCCCAAGCCATGCTCACCCATTTGCAAAGGGAAATCAGCACCTTTGTTGGTTCAGCCGAAGCCCATGATGATTTGACCGTTGTTATTATTAAAATTTAAT
>JAIFLK010000388.1 GCA_020049115.1 Chloroflexota bacterium
CAAACAATAAATAAGCAGCATTATCCAATCTTCCTGCCACTAAAGCTACTTGGTAAGCCTCTAATAACGTGGGTAGCGTTGCCCGAATAGGTTCTTTCCAAATCCGCAAGGTAAGGTTTATAACTACATATGCTCCACTGGCATATTTTTGTAAAGCGGGCTGTGCTACTAATTTGATAGCAAGCTGACCAAAACGATAACCACTTTCAATCTCTCCCACAGCACCACAAAGCACTGTACCAAAGGTAGCAAATGCTTCTGCTGAATAAATCGCATTACCAAAATTAATAGATAATTTAATCTTCTGCAAAACCATTACAATAAATAGTTCAGGCGAAGTTGAAAACGCCGCAGCTTCAACAATAGTCATTACCCCCATAGCTGCCAGTTTATAAGGGTCAGTCATCTCTGGTAAATCAGCCAATTCTTCAATCGTATGTCGCTGTACATAATGATACCACCCTAAAGTGAGCATGGTTTGAGCAAACCCTAACCCTAAATGACCATAATTAGGTTTTTGGGGCAAATGCACGCCTATTAACTCTTTCAACACAGGTAAACCTATTTGCAGAGCCGCTTGGTGTTTGCTTTGGGCAATATAAGCTAGAATTTGCGTCTCATATGCCTTAATTTTATCCAAAATAGCTTGCCCGTACTCAAGAATTGATTCAACTAATAAATCCATCAGTTCAAAATGACCACTGAGATAGGCGGATTCGGCGGCCTCCTCATGCAGGGCTAACATGAATCCATAATGATGCAGGGCTAACATGAATCCATAATGAGTTCGCCATAACACCAAATCAATGGTTGAAACCAACGTTAAGCCTGTTTGCAAATAATTTAAGGCAGGTTGATGGGCAGCGGAGGCTTTAGCTTTGCACCCCGCCATGAGGTTTAACTCGGCCAATTGAATTTGTTCAGCCTGGTCGGTGATGAACGGGATGGCCTTATTCAATTGATTAACAATATCAAAAATATGCTCTTCTAAGTGATTTTGATTATTAGCATTGGCTAATAATAATCGCCCAATTTGTAAATGGCTGGTCTGTTTTTCATCATCACTCAACATGGAGTAAGCTGCTTGTTGCACGCGGTCATGTTGAAATTTGAAGATAACGGAACTGGGCTGGGTATCGGTTTCCTCGGTCACTTCAATCAACTTATAACGGTCATTCAAGGGCATGACCAAGCCTTCTTGAATGGCGGGCCATAACTCGCCTAAAATTTGGGCCGGTTTCAGTGGCTCCGAGTTGGGCGATACGGGGCGGTAGATAATTGCAAGCGTGGCTAAATCAAAAGAATTACCAATACAAGCCGCAAGTTGTAGCACTTGACGCGTACTAAAGCGTAATTGATTGATTTTACCCGCCATCAATTCAACGACATTATCCGTAATATTTTTGGCTAAAATACGCCCTACCCGCCACCGCCACAGGCGTTTGCGATGGTCAAAGGTTAACAATTCCTCGGCATAGAGCGTTTTTAAAAATTCGATGGTAAAAAAAGCATTACCCTGAGTTTTACCATAAACCAACTCAGCCAAAGAGTTGACATATTTAGCATCACTACTGAGTGTCTCCTTAATCAGTTCATTAACATTTCCTTCACTCAGGTTTTGCAAATTAATGAAGGTAACCAGGGTATTATTTTGCTGAATTTCGGCCACGGTGCTGGTTAAGGGGTGCGCCACCGAAACCTCATTATCCCGATAAGCCCCGATAATGAGCAAGGCTTGTCGATGTTCACCCCCTAAAATAACCTTTAATACATTGAGTGAAGCCATATCGGCCCACTGCAAATCGTCAATAAACATCACTAAAGGATGGTCATGTTGGCTAATGGCTTGAATAAATTTTTGGAAAATTAAATTAAAGCGATTTTGACTCTCTTGCGGGCCTAATGGCACAACGGGTGGCTGCGGGCCTAGCACCAACTGTAGCTGAGAAACTACCTCTATCATCAATTGCCCATTATCGCCCACCGCAGCCATGATTTGCTCTTTCCATTGCGCTAACATGTCGGCACTTTCGGTTAATATTTGATTACAAAATTCATTCAGGGCTTGGCTCAAGGCAAAATAAGGGGTATCCCGTTGATATTGGTCATATTTACCCGTAATAAAATAGCCCATCCCGTTGATATTGGTCATATTTACCCGTAATAAAATAGCCCCGTTTAGCTGTAATGGGTTTATGGACTTCATAAACCACTGCCGATTTACCCACGCCCGCGTAACCTGTTAGTAATAAAAGTTCACTTTTAGGTTGCCGCGCATTCGCAATACGGTCAAAGGCTATCAAGACGGTGGCAATTTCATGGTCACGACCATAGAGTTTTTGGGGAATTTGGAAACGGACAGAGATGTCGTGTTTCCCTAAAGGAAACGTAATAATATCAAACACGGCTTGCCACTGACGCAGACATACTTCTAAATCTGACCTTAAGCCGAAGGCCGATTGATAACGATTTTCGGCGTTTTTTGCCATTAAGCGTAATATAATATCAGAGACGATGGTCGGAACTTCAACCAATTCATACGGTGGGGTGGGTTGTTTGGCAATATGGTTGTGGATGAGTTCCAACATGTTGTCTGTTGGAAAGGGCAGTTGCCCCGTTAACAACTCATATAACGTAACGCCAAACGAATAAAAATCGGTGCGATAATCTATCGCCCGATTCATCCGCCCAGTTTGCTCTGGAGAAATGTAACCTAACGTACCCTCTAACACATTAGGAGGGCGAAAGGTTTGGCTTTCTTGAATGAGAATTGTTGAAATACCGAAATCAATAATTTTAACTTGGTGGGTTTGGGGGTTAAAAATAAGGTTGGCGGGGTTAATATCTTTATGAACGATATGGTGTTGATGAATTTGACCTAAAATTTCAGTCACGTTAATCGCTAGGGTGAGTAAATCAGGAAGGGCAAACTTACCTGCTAGTTCTAAATAAGTGAGCGAGTCACCACCAAAATCTTCCAACTCCATGACCCATTTTTTTTGGTCAGTTGAGCCAACGAGACAGTAGGTTAAGTTGTAAACATTAACCACACCCGCTAAATTCAGCTTACGAGTAACCTCATATTCTCGCTTAAACCAGGCAACTCGTTCGGGCGAAGGGTAGGCTTCCCGTAAAGTTTTTAAGATGACGGGGTGATTATCATGGCTACGCGTAGCACGGTAGACGATAGAATTGGCACTTTCATAGAGTTTTTGCAGAACGTTATAACCGCTAATTGGTTGCATGAATAATATCAGAGTGTTGATAGAACATTGAATGATGGCTGATTTAACAGCTAAAATTATAACACACTCCCCTATAATAGGGTATTAAAGCGAGAGGGTTTGCTTTCCGTCTTGGCAGCATTAAGTAAACTCAGCGCACAACTCCTAGTGTCCTGTCAAGTGTGATTTGTTGAGTCATCAGGTGACTTGAAGTCACCTGGCCTCTAACTCCGTTACGATAGAAATAGCATCCGTAATGGGGTTTAACGTGGAAAATTTATCAGATTACTATCGTTGATACGGAAAATATCTAACCCTAAATTTAGCGGTGATAGCTAACCCGCGCCACCAACGAAGCATCAAATTATTTTCTTTCATTTCAACTCCGCCTCAAATTTTAATCACCAAAATCGTCAAATCATCATGCAACTCGGTGTGACCCATGAAGGCAGAAATCTCAAACTGAAGATGCGCCATCATCTCCATCGCACTGGTATTATGGCGAGGATTGGCGGCGACCAGCTGCTCTAAGCGTTCAAAACCAAACATTTCCCCCTGAGAAGATTTTGCCTCAACCAAGCCATCACTACATAAAATGACAAATTCGCCTGGATAGAGTGTGACCGTTTTTTCTTGATACCCCCATTGAGAACCTAACCCCACCCCTAACGGCATACCGCCCACGTCAATCCATTCTATGGTCTGGTTAGTCCGCAAAATTAAAGGGGGGATGCAGCCCGCATTAGCCGCAGACATCATGACCTCAGATTGGTTAGGTTTAAGGGCAATTTCAACATAACATAACGCACAATTTTGATGCGTGGTACGATTATAAGGTACGAGGGCTTGGTCAAGACGGCCAAGTAATTCAGCAGGATTGGTGGCTTGCTCTAACATGGCACTAAAGAGAGCCAAACTAACCCCCATGAGCAGCGCGGCGGGCATGCCCTTGCCCGACACATCGCCCACCGCGAGGGCATATTGTCGGGTGGTGGCTAACGTAAAATGATGACCAGGGTCATAATTGGTAAAATCTTGATAGGCATAAAAATCTCCGCCCACTTCACGGGCAGAGGTACTATAACAACCTATTTCTAAGCCGACCAAAGTCGGCCAAGCAGGGGCAAGTAAGCCTTGTTGAATTTTACGCGCTAACACTAACTCTGTTTGTAACTGTTCGTTAAGTTGCTGTAACCGATGGTTGGTTTCTTGAATGTGGGTAAAAAGACGAGCGTTATTCAAGGCCACCGCAATTTGGTTGGCGAGGGAACGCAAGGTATTGACATCCGTTTCATCCAATTGCCCTTGTTGATTTTGCTGCACATCTAACACGCCAACCACTTTTTTATGCAATAATATCGGCACCGCGATTTCTGATTGCGTTTCTGGCAACTGTGGATTAGGCAACCAATCGGCGGTTTCATGAACATTAGCCTCAAGCACCATTTGCCCCGTCCGTGCCGCCCGCGCCACCAAACTGGCGGCAGCCAACGGAATTGTATGACGGTGAAGCTTCAATTTTGTGGCGATTTCATCTCCCCCTTCCACTAAAACAAGTTCCTCTTTAGCTTCATCTAACAAATAAATAAATGTTTGATAATAGCCAAAGTTACTTTTAATTTCACGTCCAATTTCAAAAAGCAATTTATCAAAATCAAGAATCGAGTTAAAATGCTCGCCAATAGTGGCAACGGTTTCCAGTCGCTGGGTACGAGCCAAAACCCGCTGCTCTAACGATTGGATTAGTTCACGCAATTGCGTGGTCATACTATTAAAAGCCAGAGCTAACCGCCTCACCTCATGGGGCGAGGAAGCATGAACAGGTGCTTCTAACTCCAAATGACCCGCGGCAATTTGGGTGGCCGTTTCGGTTAAATGTAACAAAGGCGCGACCAAGCGACGGGCAAGATAAACCCCAACTAACCCCGCCACGCCAGCAATCAAGAGCGAGCCACCGAATAACATGATTAAGTTAAATATCATTTTTCGATAGGCTTTCAGCACGGGAATTTCCACCACTACCGCCCAATCAGGACGCTCTAAGGAAATATATGAAGCTAAAACCGTCTCGCCACCAATCCCCGTTGATATTTCAAATGAGGTCTCAGCGGTTGATTTTTGACCTCGGATAAATTCAGCCACTTTAGTTAGTTGGCTAATATCCTCTAAAATGCGGGAGGTATCGCTAAAAGCTATCAACCGCCCCTGTTTATCGACCAAATACGCCTCGCTACCCTGACTGGTTTGCACCATCAGTTCCCACATAAAATACAAATTGACTTGCGCCACCAACGCCCCTTCAAACTGAAATGATAAATCCTGAATCGGCACCGCTAGGGTCACAAGTGGTTCTTTTGTCTCTTCGTCCAAGCGAAGGGGGCTAATATAAGGTTTATTTTGGCTGACTTGGACAAATAACTCACTGCCCGCCAAATCTTGCAGGTCGGTTGACTTAAAAACTTGCAGCCGCGACACCTTTGTTAATTCATGGCCGCGCCCATTGAGCAAAGCCACCTCCACAAAATAGGGTTGCAACCGTAAGACACTATTTAATAACGAACTGCGCTCGGCCACTGATTTAGAAAAAGGCTGCCCAGTTTGCGCGGTAGCTTCCAGGGTGCTAAAAATTGTCTGGATAACACCTGAGACATTCTCTGCCACTGAAATGGCGATAACCTTTTGAGTATTGGCTACGATTTCTTGCTGGGCCACAAAATTAAGCCAAAATTGAAAACTACTGGCGATAAGCACCGCAAAAATGGTTAAAACTACAAATGCGGTGGCTAAGGTGGCAGCTAAACTATTAGCAGGGATTATTTTTGATACCATGGGCGGGTTGAACCTGTGTTAAAAATGATATTGTTTGAAATTATTCGGGGTAATCTTACTAAATAGGACTTACGCAAAACCGTTCATTTTGAGGAGTGACACACGCCCTCGTGTGTCACTGTTAGCACGAGGGCGTGCTAACTCCGCGATTT
>JAIFLK010000058.1:0-393 GCA_020049115.1 Chloroflexota bacterium
TCCAAATCCAGGCGCGGGGCGCGGGATGACTTTAGCCCTAAAGCCACATTCTCCGCCACCGTCAGCGAGTTCACCAACATGAAATGTTGATGAATCATGCCAATGCCATGCTGAATCGAATCGGCGGGCGAGGCAATGCGAATCGGCTGCCCATTAAGCAATATTTCCCCTGATTCTGGCTGATATAAGCCGTAAAGAATCTTCATCAAGGTACTTTTGCCCGCGCCATTCTCGCCCAACAAGGCATGGATTTCGCCCGCCTTAACATTAAAATCAACGCGGTCGTTGGCTAATACGCCTGGAAATTGTTTGACAATGCCGCGCATCTCTAACGTTTCAATGCGCGGCAACCCCGAAGGCAGTAGGTTCATGAGTAGTCGGTCAGTCGGTCAG
>JAIFLK010000058.1:427-7928 GCA_020049115.1 Chloroflexota bacterium
AGTCGGTCAGTCGGTCAGCTAGTCAGCCTAGAACTTACGCAATTGTACTGTCTACCCCCCTTAATCCCCCCGACATCGGGGGGAGATTTTACTCCCTCTCCTACGTAGGAGAGGGCTGGGGTGAGGTGTTTGCATAAATTCTGAGCTTGACACGCTGACCGACTGACACGCTGATTGCTGACTGATTATTCTGGCTTAATTGTTCCTGCCTTAATTCCATCAATCGCGGCTTGGGCTGCGGTGACAGCATCGGCAGGCAATGTTGTGGCAAATTTCATATTCAAGCCACCATTTTCAAGGGAAAGAGAGTAAGCTGTATCGCCCACTTCACCCGATTGATGTTTCTTAATCATATCCACCAATGTGGTATGCCAGTCATATTCTTGGGTGGCGACCACAATCTCAGGCGCAAGCGAAGATTGGTCAGCTTGGGTGCCAAGCCAAAAAACTTTCTTTTCCTTCGCCACGCCAATCGCCCCAACCACCTGTTGCGCTGACCCCGTTAAGATGTCCGCGCCCGCTTTGATGTGCGTGTTAGCTGCTTCCGCCGCCAACGCGGTATCACCGAATGAACCTGTGTAAGAAACGTTCACTTTAATATCAGGTTTAGTCGCCTTCGCGCCCGCCACAAAGCCATCAATATAAAGTTTGGCATCTCCCGCCTCAACGGGGCCAACCACGCCAATCACGTTAGATTTAGAAAGAGTTGCAGCCAATACGCCATTCACATAACCGCCCTGCTCGGCACGGGCTTCATACGCGAACACATTCTTTAATCCTTTATCCTTACCCGTATCTAAAGCCGTTCCCCAAGCAAAACTGGTTTCAGGAAAATCGGGCGCGATTTCAAAAAGTGACGTGCCATATTGCGTCCCATGGGCAATGATAATATCGTAACCATTTGAAGCATAATCACGAATCGCCGCCGCCGCATCGGTCACATTAAACATGCTTTCGGAATAAGCAATCTCGACCACTTTATCCCCGCCCGCCTCTGTTTGGATTTTGAGCAAAGAATCATACAGCGATTGACTCCAAGCCAAATCAGTCACCGTACTAGGCATTACAATCGCAATACGAATTGGCTTAATATCAAGCGGTTGCGCCGCAGCCTCAGTCGTTTCACTCTTGGCCGCGCCACTATCAGCCGCGTCCGTCACGGGAATATATTTACCATCTTTAATGGTATTAATGCCAATCTTGGGGTCGGCACAGTCGCCATTTTCATTACAACTCAAATTACCCGTAATCCCCTTGAAATCTTTGGTCGCATAGAGCGCATCACGCAACGCCTTACGCCCAATGATGGTCTTACCAGCCGCATCCGTTTTGGCAACCTTATCAATCGCATTCAAAATCATGGTCGCCGCATCGTAGGCATGGGCATGATACGCACTCGGCGGAGCCCCGCCAAATTTCTTTTGATGAGCCTCTAAGAATTTCTTGTAAGCATCACCAGAGAAATTCAAATCAGGGCCAGAAATCACCATGCCCTCACCCGCCTTCCCTGCCGCTGATAGAAAATCGGGCGAAATCATGCCATCAGCCCCTGCTAAAATAACTGTCTCTAATCCTGCAATTTCTTTCGCTTGTACGGTGATAAAACCACCTTCGGCAATGAAAATGGGGTAGTAGATAAATTCAGGTTTCCCCGCCGCAATAGAAGTTAATACGGGGCGCATGTCGGTATCACCCACATTAATGGCTTCTTGCGCCGTAATCTCGCCGCCTAATTCTTTGAACACGGTAGCGAACACTTGTTGTAATTGTTCGGCATACGGACTCCCGTCATGAATGGTGGCGGCCTTCTTTAAGCCTAATTTATTGTACACATACTCCGCCATGACCCGACCTTGCACATTGTCATTGTGAGCAGTTCGTAAGAAACTTGGCACATGGCTTGAGGGGTCCGTCAACGCAGGCGCAGTACAAGAGGGGGAAATCATGGTCATGCCCGCTTTGTCATAAATTGAAGCAGCAGGGGTACAGGAGCTAGAGCAGTTATGTCCAATGACCGCCACCACACTACTATCGGAAGACACTTTTTGGGCCGCCGTTTGTCCCCCTTCCGCCGAACAGCCTTCATCTTCTGAAACAAGTTCAACCGCATGACCCGCCGCTTTGCCGCCATGGTCATCAATGGCAATTTCAACTCCGTTACGGGAGTCAATCCCTAACGTGGCATTGGGGCCAGCAATCACGAGGGCAGCCGCTAATTTAATGGGTTCATCGGCAGTCACTTCCACACAACCTAACGCATCATCACAACCTGCCGTTGCTGGGGCAGCGGCCTCTTCTTTAGTTTCTTCCTTAGTCGGTTCAGCTTTAGCCTCACTCTTTTCTTCAGTTTTCTCGGCGGGGGCGGGTGTAGCTGGGCTACCACATTGAGCCGCCACCATAGACAACAACATTAAAGTCACGACTAACCAAAATAGATTTTTACGCATTTTTCTCCTCCAAACATTAACAAACAAAATTTAAGTTACTAAATAACAAACTATTTACGACCTTTGTAATACTCAGTGATAATTTTTCCATGTAATTGTCCTAACATCACCCCCTTTCATGGGTTCAATTTTTTACACGAAGGCATCAATTAAATCTTTGCACCTTCGCGTCTTCGCGTTAGAATTTCTAACGCAGAGACGCAAAGTCGCAAAGGTGATGGCGGGTAGGAGTCCGCAATTCTTTGCGGGCTGTCCGTAAATAATTACGGACTCCAAATACCCCCCCAATTATTTACAGGTGGAAATATATCGTTCTAATTATCGCCCCGTTCAAACGGTTTGGTCAAGGCCGCAGGTTGCAGGGAGCGTTTAAAGGGCAAAGCCAGCGCAATAATCGTTAATAGATAAGGCAACATCACCGCCACATCTGACGGAATATTTAGCCCCAATACCTGCACCCACAATTGCAAGGCGTTCACTAAACTAAATAACATCGCCCCCGCCAACACCCCAAAGGGAGTCCAGCTACCAAAATAGACCAACGCCACCGCAATAAACCCTTGCCCATTGGTTAAGTTTTCCTGAAAGATATTAAGCAATGAAATGGAGAGGGAAGCCCCCGCAATCCCCGCCAACATGCCACCCAACGTAACGGTAGCATAACGCACCCGCGCCACACTCACTCCCAACGAGTCCGCTGCTTGGGGATTTTGCCCCACCGCCCGAATACTCAACCCCCAAGTGGTTTTGTTGATAATCCACCATGATAACGGCACGAGGGCAAACGCGCCATAAACTAACAAATTATGACGAAAGAAAATCTCCCCAATAACTGGAATTTGGCTGAGGCAATAACTAGCCAGGCAAAAATTGATTTCGGGGAAACCATTCACCCCTTCTACCGTGCCAAGCGTGGTTTTGAATAGCAAACTAGAAGTGCCAAGCCCAAACATGTAGAGGCCAATACCGCTAATGCCCTGCTCGGCCTTGAGCGTAACGCTAATAAAAGCCATACCCAGCCCCATGAGCGCACCAATCGCCGCCGCCGCCAATAGCCCTAACAACAGGCTGCCCGTTTGGAAAACGGTATAAAAACCGCAAAACGCGCCCATGAGCATAATGCCCTCAACCCCTAAATTTAACACGCCAGACCGTTGGGCGAAGGTCTCGCCAATGGCCGCGTAGAGGTAAGGCGTGGCGAGGCGCAAGCCTGAGTGAGCAATGCCAATTAAAATCGCGGGAATCGTGGGGTCTTGGTTCATAACTAATCCTTATCAATACGGCGATTAGCCCAACGGCGAGAGATGATTTCGGTGCTAACCACAAAAATAACCACCAACCCTAACAACGCCGTAACGAGAACTTGCGGTACTTGGACGGCACGCTGCATTTTATCACCACCGACCAATAAACCGCCAAATAAAATGGCAGAGGGAATCACCCCTAACGGGTGCAATTTGCCAAAAAGGGCGACCACAATGCCTGTAAAACCGTAACCTGCTGAAACGGCGGGTGGTTCAAACATGCGATGATGCAAGCCTAACACTTCAATTGCGCCTGCTAATCCCGCAAACATGCCGCTTAAGGCCAATGAAATAATCGGGTTCAAACATGCGATGATGCAAGCCTAACACTTCAATTGCGCCTGCTAATCCCGCAAACATGCCGCTTAAGGCCAATGAAATAATCGTGTAACGTGGCACATTAATGCCCGCATAACGCGCCGCGCTAGGGTTTAGGCCAACGGCGCGGATGCGGTAGCCAATGGTGGTGCGCCAGAGAAAAATATAAACCAATATTGCCATCCCGACTGCCAACAACAACCCCACATGCAGGCGTGTCGGCTCGGCGAAAAGGCCATATAACTCGCCGCTAAAACCCGTGAAACCCGCTTTTTTAGCGGAGGGGCTGAAACCGAGAGCTTGGGCAATGTCGGTAAAGCGGAGTAAATCGGTGGCTTGGGGGAAACGGGCCGAGTGAGGAATGTTCGTCCCCGCCACCACCTCGGCGGGGTCAATCATGGGGCCGCGTAACAAATAAAAACCAATTTGAATGGCAATTTGATTGAGCATGATGGTGCTGAGGATTTCATTGACTTGCAAATAAGCCTTAAGATAGCCCGCAATCGCCCCCCACACCCCCCCCATCACCATGCCCGCTGCCAAGCAAATCAAAATGGTGATAGGGCCAGGCAACACGTCCCCCAGCGCAACGGCCAGATAGGTGGCGAGCAGCGCGCCCATCACGAGTTGCCCCTCCGCCCCGATGTTGATGACTCCACCGCGAAAGGAGATGGCAATGCCCAACGCCACCAACATCAACGGCGTGGCTTTAACCAATGTATCCGCCAACCCATTTTTGTTGGTGAAGGCCCCCGTGATGAGGACGGTGTAGGCTTCAATGGGATTTTTATTAAGTAAAACTAAGACAATCGCCCCCACTAAAAGCGCGCTGAAAACTGACAATAAAGGCAGCAAAACATCAAGGGTTCGCTCAAAGTGGAGGCGGTGAGAAAGGTTCGCCTTCATATATTTTTCAACCAACGTTAGTTTTCCATAGCCTACACCAAATTTGGTAGATAAGCAAACTTTTTGGCTGGTGCTATAACCCCATTTTTTGCTCAAACCGTTGCCGTAACTCCACCGTTAGGCCAGGTTCAGGGTCAACAGGCTCACGGCTCTGCTTGAGAATTTCCTGCGCCTCCGCCACTGTAGCCGTATAGCCAAGACGCTGACGCAAGGCGTGGAACACTTTTTCTTGTTGCGCCACTTCACTCATAGGAATAGCATGAATACGATAAGCGACTAACTGAGTTAGCTGTTCCAAAATATATTGCTGAATAGACAAGCCATTTTGAGTCGCTAACAAGCCTAATTGTTGCTGTAAATTTTGTGGTAATTCTAATATCAGGGGATTCATTGAACGCTCCTTTTAAGCTAAATAGGTCACTAATTCTAACGGTGACATCACCACCAAACCCAAATTATTTTTGGCTAATTGAAAATCCCTTTGATTGAATGTCACCACCACTGCATTAACATTCATGGCACAATCAATTACATGGTCATCACCAGGGTCAGGCGAAGCAGGTCGCCAACTGTAATAAATGGGCGTATAGTGCGCTTGAGATAATAGCTGATTCAAAACGGGTTGTAAAGTTTGCCATTTCTGCGGCGATAATTTACGGCTTAATACATCTACATATTCCAACGCTAATGCAGTGGACACATAAACGGACAAACGACCCACTAACCATGCATTAACCAATAATTCAGCCACGCTACCCCGTTTGGTTAGCCCTTCAAATAAAACATTGGTATCTATCACAATATTTAACATAAAATGACTTTTCTCCAACAAACGTCCATGTCATAACAGGATTACCCGAATAAACGGATTATCCGCGTATCTATCACAATATTTAACATAAAATGACTTTTCTCCAACAAACGTCCATGTCATAACAGGATTACCCGAATAAACGGATTATCCGCCCATTCAGGCTATCCCGTTCTCAAGCCATCACAAACGCAGCCACAGGCACTAAAATGGCGCGTTCAGGCTGATTCTTTTGCATGGCGATACGCTCAACTTGGTGCAGCAACGTGGCATGGTAATAACGATAGCCACAATGTTGACACACACCAATGGGAACATTTTCCAATATCACAAACCCTGTGCGATGTTTAAACACCTCTTGTTTAACAATTTTAGGTTGGACTAGCCCCTCACAATATTCACATTTATAACCGTACATAGCACACTCCTTTAATCTGTAACTTGATAAACTGTAATTATCAGATAAATGTCAGTTTCTGTAAAACGACCCACCACCCCAACTTCAATAACTTTATCCTGACTTAAACCAATGATGGTGTATCTCACCCCCCGCCAGTCATCTAGCTCAGTTTTAGTAATTGTACCCGACAGCACCGCATGTTCAACATCAAAGATACTCAAATTATCCTCCGCCATTTCATCAATGGCATGGCGAGTCATATCGTAATTCCCTGAGCGCACTGCCTGGCGGATTTGGCGTAATATCCGTTGTGACATAAACCTCCTAATTTATAACAGGATAACCAGAATAAACAGATTATCCGCCTATTCTGCCCATCCGTTTTCCCACCCTCGGAGTCCGTAATCCTTTACGGACAGCCCGCAAAGGATTGCGGACTCCTCCCCCCAAAAAAATCCGCCCATTCAGATAATCTCATTCCCCCGCCCTCGGAGTCCGTAATCCTTTACGGACAGCCCGCAAAGAATTGCGGCCTCCTACCCCCTATTCGTTCCATTCTCCATTCGCTGTAGCACCTCCCGTTCTCTCCGCCAACGCCGCCCATGCCCCCAACCCCCCAGGCCACCCCAAATCCTCCGCCAACCCCGCCAACGCCTGCAACGCCTGTGCCAGCTGAATCTCACTCGCCACCCGATACACCGCCACCCACGCCGCTATCGCCTCCCCCTGCTCCCCTTTTGTCCAATAAGAAAGCCCCAAATTAAACATGCTCGCACACCACCCCGCCTGGTCGCCAATCTCCCGCTTGATGGTGAGAGATTGTTGCAGATAGCTTAAGGCAGTTTCAGAGTTGCCCCCTGCCTCGTAAATTTGGGATAGATTATTAAGGGTGGTGCCTTCCCCCCGTTTATCGCCAATCTCACGTTGAATAGTAAGGGATTGTTGCAGATAGCTTAAAGCCCTCTCATACTCACCCCGATCCTGAAAGATTTGGGACAGATTACTAAGGGTGATACCTTCCCCCCGTTTATCGCCAATCTCACGTTGAATGGTGAGGGATTGTTGCAGATAGCTTAAAGCCCTCTCATAGTCGCCACGCTCGTAAGCAATACCAAACAGATTATTAAGGGTAGTACCTTCCCCCGCCTTGTCGCCTATCTCAAGCATGATGGTCAGGGACTGTTGCAGATAGCTTAAAGCCCTCTCATAGTCGCCCTGTGCCATGTAAATTAGGGACAGATTATTAAGGATAATACCTTCCCCCTTCTTGTCGCCAATCTCTCGCGTGACGGTCATGGACTGTTGCAGATAGATT
>JAIFLK010000207.1 GCA_020049115.1 Chloroflexota bacterium
ACCTTTGGGGCAAACGCCACGCTAAGTTGTGGTTTTGATTAAGGATAGGGACGCGGATTTGCACGGATACACGCGGATTTTTAAAAGATAAAAGAAAAATCCGTGTAAATCTGCGTTAATCCGCGTCCTAAAATTCTTGTTGTTTGCCAATGCGAAACCGTTCAATGAGGATAAAGGCGAGAGTGCAAATCAGCATGAGCAGGCTGCTGAGGGCGAGGGCTTGACCGTAATTCAGTTGGCCTGGTTTATCTACCAAGCGAAAAATGGCGGTGGGAATCGTAGGCATATTCGGGCGGGCGATAAAAACCGTCGCCCCAAATTCGCCCATGCTGACGGTGAAGGCGAAGACTGCGCCCACCAACAGGGCGCGGCGGATTATCGGCCAATCCACTTGCCACCAAACTTGGCGCGGTGTGGCCCCTAAAATGGCGGCGGCTTCATGCAAATTGGGTTGAATGGTTCGCAGCGCGGGCAAAATGGCGCGTATCACAAAAGGCAAAGCGACCAATGTATGAGCAATAATAACCAATATGGGCGAAGTGCGGAGTTCTAGCCAACTAAAAGGTGGCTGCCCCATGCTGACTGTATAGCCGAAACCAAGCGTTACGGCAGAGGTTACGAGAGGTAACATAACCAGTGCCTCAAATAAAGTTGTGCCTTTTTGTTTCGATTGCGTCAGCGTCAGCGCGACCATGAGGCCGAGCATGAGCGCGCCTATTACGGTGGCGGTAGCGAAAATGAGCGAATTGCTGATGGCCGCACTCGGCGGGACAAGCCAGCCGTTGGGGGCGTGGGGGCTGAGTAATGTTTGGTAATAAAATAACGAAAATTGCCCCTCTACGGTGAGAGAACGGGCGACTAAGGCCACTAAGGGGCTACCGAGCAATAGTAACATAAAAGTCACATTGCCCCAAACCATGAACCATTCGCGCCAAGTGCGGGGCGGCTGTTGGGTGATTTGAGATGACAGTAAATTAAGGGGGCGAGTGGTGCGGGTTTGCAGTTTGGTATAAAGCAACATTAAGCCAGCCATGCTGCCAATTTGCACCAATGAGAGGGCGGCGGCAATGGGCAAATTGAATAAATTGACCGCCTGACGATAAATTTCAACTTCGAGGGTGGCATAACGGGGGCCGCCTAAAATCAAGATGACCCCAAAACTAGTGAAGCAGAAAATGAACACCAACAACGCAGCAGCCATAATAATGGGGAACAATAACGGTAAGGTGACGCGGCGGAAGGCTTGCCAGGGCGTACAGCCGAGCATTTGCGCCGCTTCGCTGAGGCGGGGGTCTAGGTTCGCCCAAAAGCCGCCGACCAATCGTAATACAATGGTATAATTGTAGAAAACATGGGCTAAAATAATCAGGGTAGTGGTACGTTGTATTACAATGGGCGGTTCGTGCAAATCAAACAGGCTCATGGCCGCGCTGTTGAGCAGCCCGCGCGGGCCAATGAGGGCAGTAAAGGCGTTGGCGACCACGATGGTGGGCAAAACAAAGGGGATGGTGGTGAGGGCTTGGAGCAACGTTTTGCCGCGGGCCAATGAGGGCAGTAAAGGCGTTGGCGACCACGATGGTGGGCAAAACAAAGGGGATGGTGGTGAGGGCTTGGAGCAACGTTTTGCCACGAAAGCGATACGTGGCGAAAACGTAAGCCCCTGGCAAGGCCACGACCACCGTTAAAATGGTGGAGAGGATAGCTTGCCAGAGGGTAAACCAGAGGGTTTTAAGGTAATAACTGCTGCTGACTAATTCGCTGAGGGCGGTTAAATCTAGCGTGCCTGTGGGCGCGAAACTGAGGCGCATGATGGCAAAGAGGGGGTAGAAGTAAAAGAGGGTGAGAAATATTACAGGAAGTAAGAGGTAGAGGGCGCGCTTAGTCATTGGTCATTTGTTGTTGGTCATTTGTTGTTGGTCATTTGTCGTTGGTCATTGATTTGTAATAAACGACAAATGACAAGGGACAAATGACCAATGACACTTTACCGTAATACCGTTTCCGTCCAGGCCTTAAGCCATGTGTCACGTTTGGCCGCAATATCGGCGGGGGGGAGGGTGGCAGGTTTAGCGGCAATTTTGGCATATTTTTGAAACAGTTCGGGTAATTTGGCCTGTGGATTGACGGGAAAAACGAACATGCTCAGGGGAATGTCTTCTTGAAACTTAACGTCTAGCATGAAGTCAATCAATTTTTCGGCGAGGGCGCGCTTTTTCGTGCCAGCCAAAATGCCCATGAACTCAATTTGGCGGAAACATGCTCCCTCGCCCAAAACGGCGGCAATGGGCGTATCACTCAGGGGTTTTTCGGCATAATAGACCTCGGCGGGCGGGCTACTCGCATAGCTGACCACAATGGGACGTGTCCCTTTATAACGAGTAAACTCGGCGGTATAGGCTTCCGTCCAACCGTCCACCACTAGAACATCTTGCGCGACTAATTTCTGCCAATAATCTAAATAACCAGGGTCGCCAAATTTGACGATGGTGGCTAATACAAAGGCCAACCCTGGGGAGGAGGTGGCGGGATTTTCCACTACTAATAAACCTTTATATTCAGGCTTGAGCAAATCATCCAACGTGGCGGGCGGGGTCAGTTTCTTTTGGGCAAACCAATCTTTGTCATAATTCAAACAGACATCGCCGTAATCAACGGGTAACATGCGATTTTCGGGGTCAAGTTTGAACTCCGCCGCGACCTGCGCCAGCATGGGCGAGTTGTAAGATTCAAAAATGCCATTGTCTAGGGCGCGGCTAAGGAAACTGTTATCTACGCCAAAAAAAACATCAGCTAAGGGCGCATCTTTGGCGAGAATGGCTTGATTAACCGCCGCGCCTGCATCACCCGAAGGGAGAATGGTCACTTTGACCTGGTTGGCTTGCTCAAATGCCTGAATAACCGCGTCGCTTACGGCGAAGCTATCATGGGTCATCAGGGTGAGGGTTTCCGTGACTACGGCGGCAGCAGGTTCATTGGTTGGCGTGGGCATGGGCTTGGCTTGGCTGGCAGTGGGCGCGGGTTGGGGGGTGCCGCAGGCGGTTAGTAGGAAGAGTAAGGTGAGTGTAATGATTGATTTGAGTTTGAACATGAGTTAATTTTCCTTTGGATTAATTAAGGGTTAAATGAATCACCAACAGCAACCCCAGGCCAATCTGCACGGTGGCAACGGGCGCGGTGAGTTGATTGCTGATAGTCCAGGTGCTGCCGAGGGTTAAGGTGGCGTTGATGAGTGGCCAGGCCACCCCTTGCAACGTTACATTTGTTACAGTTGCGGTCAGGGGTATGAGCGAGAGAGTATCGCCGATTTGCCCCTGGAGGGTCAGGCTGTCATGATTACGTAATAAAACGGCGGTTTGATTGGCCTCCACTACCGTCAGGCGGATACCCACGTATTCGGGGCGCGTGAGTAACATAATATTACCTAACATTTGGTCGAGCCGCCCACCGAGCGCACCCATAAGCATGATTTCGCGTGGCTCTTTGCTAACAGCAAGTTGCAGGGCTAACTCCAAATCAGTCTGGTCTTTATGGGGCGAATGACGTTGAATTTCAACTCCCGCTTGTTCCATGTGGCTGGCTAATTCTGGCTCTAACGAGTCCAAATCGCCCACAATAATGTGGGGTATTAATCCCATTTGGTGGGCATGGCGCGTCCCACCGTCGGCGCAAATGATGAGGTCATCGGGGCGCAGATAAGCGCGCAGGCGGGGCGCGTCGGTGATGATACCATTGGCGAAAATTACAATGCGCGACATGTTGGTTCTTTATGTAGGAGTCCGCAATTATTTGCGGGCTATCCGCAAAGGATTGCGGACTCCATGACTTCAGGCGCGCTGGCCTCTGGCCGATAAGCAGCCGACAGGATGTCAGCGTACCATGAAACAAAAAACCACCTGTTAGAGGTGGTTGCATGGGTGAAATCTGCCTCCCTCCGCCAGCATTATCTGGTTCAGGTTTGACGGTCACGCCCACAGCGTTGGCAAGGGCGTATCTCAGCCTAGTTTATCTAAGCTCCCGTTAAGAATGATATAATTGTGTGGTTAGTATAGTGAGTTGGGCGCGAAATGGCAAATGAAAGAGGCCCTCACCCCTGCCCTCTCCTTTATCCTCGAATGGGGACAAAGGGTGAGGGAGCAAGGTCTTATGTTACTCTATGTAAGGTGGTAAGGTGAAATAAAATACACTGCCCTGCCCAGGAATATTATCGCTGGTTGCGCCAACTGTCCCGCCCAATTTTTCTACAATTCGTTGGACAATGGAGAGACCTAACCCATGTCCTTCCACTCGCACCTGGTCTAAACGGGTGAAAGGTTTGAACAATTTATCCCGTTCAGCCGCGCTTAAGCCTTTGCCATTATCCCACACGCGAAACTGAATCAAGCCGTCAGGTTGCGTAATTGCCCCCAATTCAATACGGGGCGGCGTACCACCATATTTGATAGCATTACTAATATAATTGGCCCAAACCTCTTCTACCCAGGGGCCATAACCCCAACCCGTCGGCCATTTATCTGGCACAATCACCTCCGCTTGGGCTTCTTCTAACATATAAATGAGGCGTTGTTGCACTTCCTCCACGATGCGCCCCATGTCTAACGGGCGTAACTCCACCTCTTCTTGGCGCGCACTGGCTAATAACAATAATTCATTGATAATCGCGGTCATTTTGTGACCATTTCTTACAATAATATCGGTGTATTTTTCTAGCTCTTCTCGGGAAATTTGGTCGTTATATTTATTGATAAATTGAGCGTAACTAATCGTTACGCCCAACGGATTTTTGAGGTCATGCGCCACCGTATGAGCAAAGGTGTCTAAATCTTCAATCAATTTTTCCCGTTCAATAATTTCCGCTTGTAACCGTTTATTATGCTCTTCCAGTGAATGGCGTAAATTTCGCATGGTTAGATGAGTTTTTAGGCGCGCTAACACTTCTTCTAAGTGAATAGGTTTGGTAATATAATCCACTGCGCCGAGCGAAAAACCTCGGACTCTATCAAATAAGTTATCGGTGTCAGTGATGAAAATTATGGGAATATCTTGGGTCGTGGCTTTTTCCTTAAGATGAATACATGTTTCAAAGCCATCCATGCCAGGCAATACCACATCTAATAAAATAATGTGGGGGTTGGCATACTCGGCCATAGGAATGGCACTTTCACCATCAGTGGCTAATAATACATCGTAACCAAAACCGCGTAGATAATCAAATAATACATCTAATTTACCCGCAGGTGGCGCCACAATGAGAATAATTTTATTTTTTGGTTTTTTTAGGATCATCATAGGATTGTCCCAGGCCAAGCATTATGGGGAAAAAAAGAGTCCGCTTGATGGACTCTTTTTGGGTTGAGGTAATCTCCTGGCAAGCATACCCAGGGTACTATTCATGATAAACTTATTTGATTATTCAAGCAAGCTATACAGCAGAGGGTATGAATTAAACTTTTTAGGAGTGCGAAAATTTTAGACATTATACCGATTTAACGATTTTCGTAGGGGCAGGGCTTGTCCCTGCCCAAAACAGGGCAAGCACAAGGCATTGCCCCTACGAAAT
>JAIFLK010000355.1 GCA_020049115.1 Chloroflexota bacterium
CTATCAAAATCGCCGCCCTGATTATATTGCCGCATTCTGGAATGTGGTCAATTGGGAACAAGTGGCGCAAAATTACGCCGCCGCGAAGTAGCACGCGAACAGCGCGAAGGTAAAGCGAAACACGCGAAAGTACCCATAAAAGCGTCTGGCTATGGTCAGACGCTTTTTTAATTGGCAAACTTTAGTGGTATACTTCACCATCAATCAGCACAAAAAAAGGAATCATCATGGGCAAACCACTCACCCAAATTAAAATCAAGGGCTATAAATCCATTCGTGATATGTCATTAGATTTAGGTTCATTAAATATCCTCATCGGAGCAAACGGGGCAGGTAAAAGTAATTTTATCTCGGTGTTTACCTTAGTGCGTTACATTGTTGAAAAAAGGTTGCAACTTTTTGTTAGTGAAGCAGGGGGAGCTAATAATTTGCTCTATTTTGGACGCAAAATTAGTGCTGAAATTGAGCTAGATTTTGTTTTTGAAAAAAATGGTTATAACTGCCAGTTGATACCTTCAACTGAAGATGAACTACTTTTTGGAGATGAAACATGTTTATTTTATAACCCTAAATATTCTAAACCATACACTCAAAGTTTAGGAAGTGGACACAAAGAAACTGCGCTCTATCAAAAATCGGGTGAATCACCTCAAAGTAAAAATATAGCTGACTATATCTTAGAAGCTATGAAAAGTTGGTGGGTGTATCACTTTCATGATACGAGTAAAGATGCCAAAATGAAACAACCAGGCGACTTGCATGAAAATCGTTTTTTGAAACCCGATGCAGGTAATTTAGCGGCTTATCTTTACTTTTTGCAACAAACTAAGCCATACTATTATGGTCGTATTGTGGAAACTATTCAATTAGTCGCTCCCTTTTTTGATGATTTTGATTTACACCCCCATGATTCAAATACAGCCATTCGTTTAAGATGGAAAGAAAAAGAGTCCCTAGATAGTTTTCCCGTTGCTCATTTATCTGACGGCACATTGCGTTTTATTTGCCTAGCCACCTTATTATTACAACCTGAGCCGCCAACCACCCTGGTCATTGATGAGCCTGAATTGGGGTTACATCCTTACGCTATTACACTATTGGCTTCATTATTACGTCAAGCTAGTCATCATACCCAAATCAATACCCAAATCATTGTCTCTACGCAGTCAGTATCGTTGGTCAATCAATTTAAGCCAGAGAATATTATTGTAGTTAATCGGCAAGATAAACAATCTACCTTTAGCCGATGTAACGAATCGGAATTAGAACATTGGCTGGAGGATTATAGCATGGGAGAGTTATGGGAACGTAATATTATTGGGGGGCGACCTGCATGAAACTTGTTTATATTTCAGTTGAGGGGCAAACGGAAGAAACTTTTGTACGTGAGGTTCTCTCGCCACATTTAGCCAAATTAACGCTTAAACCGATTTTGCTAAAAACGAATGAGGCCGATAGTTCTAAAAAAGGTGGTTTCCCCAAATACAGTCAGGTAAAAAAACACCTGCAAGGTTTATTACGAGACCCTCGCGCGCTTGCCGTAGCCACCATGTACGATTTATATGCTTTACCCAAAGATTTTCCAGGAGTGGCTACCAAGCCTAATGGTACGGGATATGACAAAGTAAGCCATTTGGAACAAGCCTTTAAACAAGACATGAGTGATAGCCGCTTTCGCCCTTATTTACAACTCCATGAATTTGAGGCACTCCTTTTCGTTATCCCTGAAATTACAGCGCAAAAATTAAATCTCAGCAAAATTGAGACCAAAAAATTAGTAACCATTCGTGATAATTTTAACTCACCCGAAGACATTAATGATAACGCAACAACTTGCCCTTCAGCCCGAATTTTAACCATAAAAAAAGATTACCAAAAAGTATCCGATGGTTCTCGTATAACGAAATATACAGGTTTAGAGGCCATCCGCCAAAGTTGCCCTCATTTTAACGAGTGGTTAACTTGGTTAGAAAGTTTAGGAAAAAATTAAGGAATCATATCATGACCCATCAACCGATACCCGAAGTCGCCATTATTGGCGCAGGGCCAATTGGCCTAGAGTTAGCCGTTGCGTTAAAACGGCAAAATGTAAATTACCTTCATTTTGATGCCAAACAAATTGGCTACACCTTTTCATGGTGGCCGCGCAATACGCCATTTTTCAGCACCACCGAGCGCATTGAGATTGCGGGTGTTCCCATTGCCAATTCTCATCAAGGGCGCGTCATAGGCGAGGAGTACCTGGCCTATCTGCGCGCCATTGTGGAGCAATTTGATTTAGCGGTGAAAACTTACGAACAAGTGACAGCCATTAAACCCCATGCCCATGGTGGTTTCAGCCTCCACACGAAAACCTTAGCAGGTGAATATCATTATCATGTGAAACGGGTAGTTATTGCGAAAGGTGACATGGATAAACCCAATTTGCTCAGTATTCAGGGTGAAAACCTGCCCCATGTGAGCCACTATTTCACTGACCCACATTTCTATTTTCGTAAGCAATTGTTAGTGATTGGGGGTAAAAATTCGGCCATTGAAGCGGCGTTGCGCTGTTGGCGGTCTGGCACGGAGGTGGCGATTAGCTATCGGCAAGCGGAGTTTAGTGACCGCGTGAAGGCGCATTTATTGCCTGATATTAACGCTCAAATCGCCAATGGTAACATTAAGTTTTATCCCGAAACTGTGCCGCTTGAAATTACGCCGCAACATGTCGTCTTACAATCCACGCGTGACGGGGAGTTGATTATCCACCCGACTGATTTTGTGTTACTTGCGACAGGCTTTGAGGCGGATATGAGTTTGTTTACGGTGGCGGGGGTGCAACTAGAGGGTGAATTTTTAGTGCCAGTACATAACCCCGATACAATGGAAACAAATATTACGGGAATCTATGTGGCGGGGACGACGGCAGCGGGAGGGCGGCAACCCCGTTATCGCTTGTTCATTGAAAACAGCCATGAGCATGTCCGTAAAATCGTCACGGCGATTACGGGACATGTGCCTGATAAAATTGGCACAATTTCCTCCCGTAATTATGAGTTAGCGTTAAAAGAAATTCAGGCGAATTAAATGGTGCGCCAGCGTCTCGCTGGCTAGAGCCGACAGGATGTCGGCGCACCAAATAAAAAAAGCTCCGAGAGTTTAAATTCTCGGAGCTTTTTTTAATTCACATCGTAATTAACTGTGTGATTTGCTTTGGTCTAGCGAGGTATAGGGATAATCCACTTCACGTCCCGCAATGAAATCTTCCGTTCGTTCGCGGGCAACATCATCAGCATACTGAGCAGGCGGTGATTTCATGAAGTAGGAGGAGGGGGCGAGCAATGAGCCAGATAAGCCTCGGTCTAACCCTAATTTAACGCAACGAATGGCATCAATCACCACACCCGCCGAGTTGGGGCTGTCCCACACTTCCAATTTCATTTCGAGATTGAGTGGCACGTCGCCAAAGGTGCGCCCTTCCATGCGAATGTAAGCCCATTTGCGGTCAGTGAGCCAAGCGACATAATCGCTAGGGCCAATGTGAATGTCATCGGGGTCTAATTCGTAATCAAGTTGAGAGGTGACGGCGTTGGTTTTGGAGATTTTTTTGCTCTCTAAACGGTCACGGTCTAACATATTATAAAAATCCATGTTACCACCGACATTCAGTTGGCTGGTGCGTTCTAGTTTAACCCCACGCTCACGAAAGAGACGAGTTAAAACCCGATGAACGATGGTCGCGCCCACTTGACTTTTAATGTCATCGCCAATCATGGGCAAATTACGGGCTTCAAAGCGGCGTTGCCAATAGCCCTCACGCGCAATGAAAACAGGCACACAATTCACAAAGGCGCAGCCCGCTTCTAAAATTTGCTCGACATACCATTTCGTTGCCATTTCTGAACCAACGGGCAAATAACTGACCACTACGTCAGTTTTGGTTTCTTTGAGAATGGAAATAATATCAGCCGTTTGGCCGCTGGCTTTATGAATTTTTTTGCTGGCATATTTACCAATGCCGTCATGAGTCATGCCACGATGAACGGGGACATTTAACTTCGGCACATCAGAAAATTTGATAGTATTATTTGGCTCAACCCAAATCGCTTCCGCTAAATCAAGCCCAACTTTGTTAGCATCGACATCAAAAGCGGCAGAAAACTCAATATCACCGACGTGGTAGCCCGCCAAATTAACGTGCATCAAACCTGGTACAAACTCATCAGGGTCAGCATTACGATAGTAATGAACGCCCTGCACTAAAGAGGAGGCACAATTACCTACTCCAATAATCGCGACGCGAATCTTACTCATAAATTAAATTCCTTATTGCAGTTAGTTTTTTAAAACAAGACCGTTAGTCTAGCATATAGTTAAAGTTTAGTAAAATCAAGAGGTCAGCCCTTATAACGCTTGAAGCGTTATAAGGGCTTATTACGGGTAACATTAATTCGCTTTGGGCAGGTCAAACGCTCTGGACTGCGGTTGGATAATCACTTGATATGGCTCAAATTGGACTAACACCACATCCCACCGATACCGTCCAATGCGTTGGGCTAACCCTTGTCGAATCCCTAAAACCTCGCCTAATTTAAAGGTTTGATAATGCCACGCCCCATTGAAGGGGTCGCAGGTGATGCTCGCTTGCGCCACTTTAGCGTCACCCATGGCCCCCAAAGGCGGCTGGAGCGAAATTTCAGGCCAAATCCGCACCTCAAACCCATAGCCCGTAGGCGGCAAACGGCAATCACGGGCTATGCCCCATTGCCACTGAAACTCCAATTTTTCGTCACTTTGACGGACTTGATACCCGTCATCTAAAGCTAACAATGTAATAACGCCACCGATAGCCTCCGTGCGTGGGGCGGAGGTTGGCGTAGGCGCGGGCGCACCGCCTTTGCTTGGCAACACAAACAAACGCACCTCAGAAATGGCTAAGACAGCGTAAGGTTCAAACTGCACATACGCCACTTTCCACAAAAAACGCTCATTACCAGGCGCAGCATTAACGCCCGCCGTTTGGCGCAAGTCAGGCACTAAAAAAGTTCTGTCGCCCGTTTTCGCATCACAGCCGACTTGCTTTTGCTCGGCTTTGGCGT
>JAIFLK010000016.1:0-14422 GCA_020049115.1 Chloroflexota bacterium
TAGTGTCTCGTCAAGCGTGATTTGATGTATTGACGTTCCAGACATCCGATGTCTTTAAGACATCGGATGTCTAAAATAGACCAGTTTGTCAGGAGTTTTGCTCTCGTATGATTAACAAACCTACCTTCACGTTAGCACGTACATTAGCCATTGCTTTTATTGCTTTGAGTATGATCTCTTTATTGGGCGCGAGTTCATTTCAAATTTGGCTGAATTTTCAAGCCCAGCAACAAGTGATTGTGGGGCAGCAACAGCTTATTGCCCTGGGAGCCGCTAATGAAGTGGCTAATTTTGTGGAGCAGGTTTTTAATAATTTTGAAATGGCTGATAAATTAGGCCACCCCTTGGCCGGGGAATCAGGCCAATATCGAACATGGTTACAAAATTTGTTAGGCACACAGTTAGCTTTGCGCGAAGTGGCGTTATTAGACGAAGATGGTCAAGAAGTCGCCAGAAATTCTCGGATGCACATTGTTAATGCTAATGAGTTACAAAATCATGCCAACAGTGAGTGGTTTAATCAAGTTAAGCAGGGAAAACGCTATTTAAGCCCCGTTTATCTTGACCCGATATTGCATGAGCCTTTAATTACAATTGCGGTGCCGTTACATAATCGGTTGGGTGATATTGTTGGGGCGATTAAGGCGGAAGTGAAATTAAAGTTTATGTGGGATTTGGTGGGGGCGTTGCGGGTTGGCGAGCATGGGTTGGCGTATGTGGTTGACCAAGAGGGTAATTTAATTGCGGCGGGGGATATTTCGCGGGTTTTGCGGGGCGATAATATTCGCTCATTACATGATGTGACTGAATTTGTGAATAGTCAGCAGGGGCCTGATGAAACGGGGGCGGCTTTATCAGTAGGAATTAACAATACTTATATTTTAGGCACGTATGTTCCTCTCGGTACACCTAATTGGGCGGTGATGGTAGAATTGCCTTTAGCTGAAGCCTATCAACCTATTTTATGGAATGTGAGTTCTGCGGTGGGCGCGGCGGTGGTTATGGTTATTATTGCGGGTATTGCGGGTTTTTATTTGTCGAAACGTTTGGCTGCGCCTTTGTTTGATTTGACCCAAACCGCGACCCAAATTGCTAATGGTCAGCTAGATTTAGAGGTTTCGCCGAAAGGGGCGGCGGAAATTCAACAATTAGGCCATGCTTTTAATAGTATGACGAGTCAGTTAAGGGAGTTTATTCAATCTTTAGAGGAACGGGTTTTAGCTCGTACTCAACGGTTGGAAACGGTGGCGACGTTGGGGGAACAGTTAAATGCGATTCTCCAGATAGATGATTTATTAAAAGTTGTGGTTAATGAAGTGCGGGATAAATTGGGCTACTATCATGTGCAGATTTATTTGCTCAACTTTGAAGCACAAGAATTGATGCTGGCTGAAGCAACGGGGGAAGTGGGGGCGATTATGAAAGCCGCTAAACAGCCCATTTTATTAGCGGATTCTACCAGTTTGGTGGCGGAGGCGTGTCGTTTAGGCGAAATTATTAAGATTGATAATGTGCAGGCGGTGGCTAATTGGCAAGTTAATCCGTTATTACCTGAAACAGTGGCGGAGATTGGCGTACCCATTATTTCAGCAGGGCAGGTGGTTGGGGTGTTAGAGGTGTTGCAAAATCGCCTAACTGGGTTAGATGAGAGTGATACTAATTTGTTACGTTCATTGGCTAATCAAATTGCGGTGGCTTTAACGAATGCCCGTTTATTTGAGCAAAGTCGGTTGGCTAAGGAAAAAGCGGAGGTGGCGAATGTGGCGAAAAGTGAATTTTTATCAAGCATGAGCCATGAATTGCGGACTCCGTTGAATGGTATTTTGGGTTATGCTCAAATTTTACGGCGCGATAAACATTTAACAACCTTACAAAGCGATGGCTTGAAAATTATTCAGCAAAGCGGCGAACATTTATTGACCTTAATTAACGATATTTTGGATTTAGCCAAAATTGAGGCACGTAAAATAGAGTTACAAGCTAATACGTTATATTTGCCTATTTTTTTGGAAGGTATTGTGGGCATGATTAAGATGCGGGCTGACCAAAAGGGGCTAATGTTTAGTTATCAGGTGCCGTCCCAGTTGCCTACGACGATTGAAGCAGATGAGAAGCGGTTGCGTCAAATATTACTTAATTTATTAAACAACGCGGTTAAATTTACAGAGGCGGGTCAGGTTACGTTTAAAGTTACTTCTAACGCGATTGACGGTGTAGTAAATCGTTACCTAATTCGGTTTGAGGTTGAAGATACGGGGGTAGGGGTTGCTCCTGAAGCCTTAGAGAATATTTTTTTACCGTTTGAGCAGGTGGGCGAAAGCCGTAAGCAATCAGAAGGTACGGGATTAGGCTTGGCGATTAGCCAAAAATTGGTTCAGGCCATGGGGAGTCAGTTATATTTAAGTAGTAAACTTGGACATGGAAGTAATTTTTGGTTTGAAGTTGAGTTCCAAGCCATCATTATGAATAATCAAACCATCGCCCATTTACCCCAAAATATTATTGGTTATCACGGCCCACGCTTAAAAGTATTGATAGTAGATGATAAGGAATATAATCAACTTGTCCTAAGCAATTTGTTAGAACCGTTAGGGTTTGAGATAGTTTTGGCTAATGATGGTCAAGAGGCGATTGATAAAACTAAGGAGGTTTTACCCGATATTATTTTTATGGATATGATTATGCCCGTGATGATGGGTTTTGAGGCGGTGCAAATTATCCGTCAATCACCTAACTTAAAAAATATAACAATATTTGGCTCGTCGGCGAGTGTTTTTAAGGAAGATAGGGAGAAAGTGAAATTGGCGGGCTGTAATGATTTTTTGGCGAAACCCATTAATGAAGTTGAATTGTTAAGTTTATTGGCGATTCATTTGTCTTTAGAGTGGGTTTATGAGGGCGGGGAAACTAGTTTTGTTGAGGTTGAGCCGTTAGAAACCAAAATGACGGTTGAGCCAGCTAAATTAGTGCCGTCCCAAGCAGAATTGGCGATTTTGCTTGGCTTTGTTAAGCGGGGGAGTATGAGTAAGGTTAGGCAATGGGTGGCTAAAATTAAGGGACAGGGTAATCAATATGATGCTTTTGTGGATGAAGTGCAGGAATTAAGTAAACAATTTGATGAACAACTTATCTTAGATTTGATAGAACCTTATTTGGAGCAACAATCATGACCCATGAACCCGATTTTGCTGAATTTACACTGCTCATTGTTGATGATAATCCCACTAATTTGGGGGTTTTATTTGATTATTTAAGTGATTATGGGTTTGAAATTGTTACAGCGCGTAATGGCGAGGATGGTCTAAAAAAGGCGGAACACGTTCAACCTCATATTATTTTGTTAGATGTGATGATGCCAGGGATTGATGGTTTTGAGACTTGTCGCCGCTTAAAGGATAATCCATTGACTAAGGCTATCCCGGTCATTTTTATGACGGCGTTGGTGACGGAAGAGGATAAAGTGAAAGGGTTTGAGTCGGGTGCAGTGGATTATGTGACCAAGCCGATTCAACAACGGGAGGTGTTAGCGCGGGTCACGACACATTTACGGCTCATAGCCTCGTTGCATGAGCAGGAACGGCAGCGTAAAATCTCAGATAGCTTGCGAAATATATCTAAGGTGTTGAATAGCACCTTAAACCAAACGCAACTCTTACAGGTTATTATGGAGCAATTAGGGCGGGTCGTACCGTTTGATGGGGCGGCTATTTTTTTACATGAAAACGAGCAATTGGTGTTATCGCAAGGGGTTGGTTTTGGGGCGACATATCTGGGCAATACCATAGCATTAACCGATAGTAGCTCTAGTGTCATGGTTTTTAACAGCCAAAAACCCATGTTCATTACGGACACGAAACATGACCCACGCTGGCAGGCCTGGACAGAGACTACCCCGATTTTGAGTTGGATGGGCGCGCCGTTGGTGTTAGAGGATGAAGCCATTGGGGTTTTAACGGTAGATAGTTTTACGACCAATAAATATAGTGAGGCGGATGTTTCTACTTTACAAATATTTGCTAACCACGCGGCAGGGGCTATTCGTAATGCTCGTTTATATAGTTTGACGCAACAGGTCAATGAGCAATTAATTAAACTTAATGCGGATAAAGATAAATTTTTCTCAATTCTGGCACATGATTTGAAGGGCCCATTTACGCCGTTATTGGGGAACTCGGAATTATTGATAGAGATGGCTGATTTTCTCAGCCCGAAAGACATTAAAGAAATGGGCGCGAGTATTAATCGTTCGACGCGCAATGCGTTGGGTTTATTGGAAAGTTTGCTGACTTGGGCGCGTTTGCAAATGGGGCGCATGGGATATTACCCTAAACGGGTAGATTTATCTAAAATTGCGGCGAAGACGGTGGAGTTATTATTAGGTAATGCAGCCCTTAAACAGATAGAATTACGTAATAAAGTGACTGTGGGAACATGGGTTTATGCCGATGAGAATATGTTATATGTAATTATTCGTAATTTAACCAATAATGCCTTGAAATTCACGCCGTCAGGGGGGCAGGTGACGATTGCGGCGCAATTAGGAATTAGGAATTGGGAATTAGGAATTACAAATGAATCAACTCCTAATTCCCAATTGCTAATTCCTAATTATGTTGAGGTTTCTGTAACGGATACGGGGGTGGGCATGAGTGAGGAGGTGCGGCAAAAATTATTCAGGTTAGACCAACAAATAACGACAGTAGGCACGGTTAATGAGATCGGGACGGGCTTGGGCTTAATAATATGTCAGGAAATGATTGCTAAAAGTAACGGACGAATTTGGGTGGAGAGTGAGTTGGGTCAGGGGACGACGGTTAGGTTTACAGTGCAGATGGATGAGTTGTCATAACGAAATGCAATAAGGAGAAACAAGATGCAAAAAAAATTTAATGACACAGGTTTATGTATTCCTAAACGACATTACATGGTGGATACCTCGTCTAAAATAGCGCAAATTATGCGCCTGATTGAGGCGGGGGAATATTTCACCATCAATCGGCCGCGCCAGTTTGGTAAGACGACCACGCTGGCTTTGCTGACTAAACAACTCAACCAACGAGATGATTATGTGGCGTTAGAAATTAGTTTTGAGGGGATTGGAGATACACCTTTTGCGAGTGAACAGACGTTTGCGCCGGCATTTCTGCGACTTATTGCTCAAAGTGTGAGATTTACGGTGCCAGAAATGGCGAGTTATTTTGAGCAAGCCTCGCGGGGGGTGCATGATTTGGAGGAGCTGTCTAATTTTATTTCGGGTTATGTGTTGCAGTTAAACAAGAAAGTGGTGTTGTTAATAGATGAGGTGGATAAGAGTAGCAATAATCAAATATTTCTCCATTTTTTAGGGATGTTACGTAATAAATATTTACAACAAAATAAGGGGCAAGATTATACCTTTCAATCGGTCATCTTAGCAGGGGTGCATGACATTAAGACTCTTAAGTCCAAAATTCGCCCTACCCCCCCTGATTCAGGGGGGGAATTAAAGGGGGGGTATAACAGCCCCTGGAATATTGCGATAGATTTTAGGGTAGATATGAGTTTCTCGGCCACCGAAATTGAAAGTATGTTGCAAGATTACAGTCATGAGCATGGGATTCAACCTGATATAACGGCGATTGCGGAGAGATTACATTACTATACTTCAGGTTATCCTTATTTGGTGAGTAAGTTGTGTAAATTTATTGCTGAGGATATTGTGGCCGCGCGGGCGGATAAAAACTGGACGGTGGCGGAGGTGGAGGCGGCGTTTAAGTTGGTGGTGAATAAGGCTTATACGACCACGTTGTTTGATAGTTTAACCAAAAATCTGGAAAACAATGAGGATTTATATGAGCTGATATTTCGGATAATTATCAATGGGGAGAATTTTGATTTTACCATTGCTGACCCAATGATTAATCTGGCGCACCTTTATGGTATCCTCGCCCCATCAACGCAAGGTCGTTGTAAGGTTCATAATCGTATTTTTGAACAACGGATTTATGATTATATGATGTCTAAATTATTGCGAACAACCTATCGTTCTCTGAGTAGTTTAGCTGGGCCGCAATTTTATACGGCTGATGGTTTAGATGTGAAGCTGATATTACAACGGTTTCAGCTATTTATGAAGGAACATGCCTCAAATCGTGACCTGGATTTTTTGGAGCGCGAGGGGCGGTTGCTGTTTCTGGCCTATCTGCGCCCGATTCTGAATGGGCTGGGGTTTGATTTCAAAGAGCCGAATGTGGGCGATGAACGGCGCATGGATATTGTGATAACCTACCGTAATAAACGCTATGTGTTGGAGTTAAAACGGTGGTATGGCGAAAAAGCCCACCAAGAAGGCTTGCAACAATTGAGTGATTATTTAGACTTATATGGTTTGTCAGAGGGTTATCTGCTGATATATGATTTTAACAAGAATAAGATTTATAAAGATGAGGAGATACCCTTTAAGGATAAACAGATTTATACGGTTTGGGTGTAGGGGCGCGCTTATTTCAAGTTAGCCACGAGGTGATTCGGGAGTGAATATACTCGGCGCGGCAGAAACGGGAGTCCAAATCTTTAGATTTGGCTATGGCAAATCTAAAGATTTGGACTCCAAAAGTGAGAAATGAAGCATGAAAAAGTGGAAACCGTTTTCTAAATGGACAGTAACGGAAGTGGAGCATGAATTTCAATTGCAAGAGCAAACCAAAAATTATTCTTTTTTGGTAAATTGGTTGAGGCAAATTAATGAGTTATCGCCACAAACAAAGGCAATTTTAGATGTCTTAAAAGAGGAGTTGGTTGAGTATAGTTATGGCTGGAATGAAGAAGAATTACGTATTAAATTTATAGCCAAATTGCTTGATATGGTGAAGTTTGATGCTTTGGCTTATAAATCTTTTTTTGAACGCGAGATTTTAATTACTTACAAAAATCAACCATTGGCGGGCCAAGTTGATTTTGTGGTGGCGCGAGGGAAGTATGTGCCTGAAATACCTTATTTTTTCTTACATGAACATAAACGGGAAGCCAACTCCTCAGATGACCCGCGGGGGCAATTGTTGGTGGCGATGGTGACGGCGCAGCTGTTAAACCAAGATGGTTATCCGATTTATGGGGCATATATCATTGGACGAGCCTGGTATTTTGTGGTGTTACAAGGGCAGGAGTATGCGGTGAGTTTGGCGTATGATGCCACGAAAGATGATATTTATCAGTTATATGGCATTTTGCAACATACGCGACAGTTGATTGATGAGCGAGTGAGCCAAGCCTTGAGTTAGTTATCAGATGAAAGGAGAAACCCATGAAACGGTTTAGGCAAATTTTAAGGATAAACAGATTTATGCGGTGTGGGTGTAGCGGCTCATTTATTTCATATTAGCCACTTTGTAGGATTGACTCCTAGCCAAGTTTGTTATATAGTTAAGCCTATGGCAACGTTTAGCCCGTTCATCTAAAAGTTATTCTCCGTTTTAAATCTAACCTATTGTACTACAGCCCCATGTTATTCATTTTTTGCCACCTTTGAGCAAAACCAAAGTATTGTACAACTGAAGTAGCAGAAAGAATACCCCTGACAGAACTCCTGTCTAAATTTTATTGCAGAATTTTTAAAATTAATTAGTCGTCATATCAAAGGAGATATAAATGTTACGTTACAAAATTGTAAGCTGTTTTATAATGGTGTTTGTGGTTGTAGTGGCATGTCAATCCGCCCCACCCCCTTTTGAATGTAAGGATGTGCTAGGTTGTGTGACCATCAAGCCAGGTGAACCAATTAAGATTGGCGCATTGCAGGTGGTCAGCGGTGGCCAGGCTAATTTGGGTGAGTTTGGCCTTCAGGCGATTGGGTTGGCTTTGGCGGAACGGGATAACAACTTACTCGGTCATTCCATTGTATTACAAAATGAGGATGAAGGGTGTACGCCTGAAGGTGGGGCCAATGCCGCTTTGAAACTTGTAGCAGACCCGCAAATTGTGGGTATTATTGGCACAAGTTGCTCTAGTTCGGCCATAAAGGCGGCTAAAATCATGTCGGATGCTGGGTTAGTGATGGTTTCGGGTGGAAATACATTGCCTTCTTTAACGGGTGTGGGGAATGAAAAGGGGGCTAATTGGCAGTTGGGGTATTTCCGCACTATCCAAAATGCGGTCTATTGGGGAGATATTGTGGCGACTTTTGCCTACCAAAAATTGGGTGTGACCAAAGCCATGACGGTTCATGACAATGATGCCTACGCTCAGGCACTCGTCGAACTTTTTACCCAAAAATTTACCCAATTGGGTGGGAAAGTGATTTTAGCCACTTCCATTAATCGAGGCGATAAGGAGATGCAGCCAATATTGGCGGCTGTAGCCAAATCTGGGGCCGAGTTTATGTTTTATCCCGTTTTTCAGCCCGAAGCGGATTATCTGACCATTCAATTCAAGCAGGTGGCAGGGCTGGAAAAAGTTCAACGGATGGCAGCTGGTTCCATCGCCACTGATGCTTTTATTAAATCTGTACAAGCCAATGGTACAGGCATGTATATGGTGGTGATAGCT
Source organism: Chloroflexota bacterium (assembly GCA_020049115.1). Taxonomy (GTDB): domain Bacteria; phylum Chloroflexota; class Anaerolineae; order 4572-78; family J111; genus JAIFLK01. The sequence goes on from JAIFLK010000016.1 coordinate 8,524, forward strand.
AAACCTAGTGGGGCGGCTTTTGATAAATTTAAGGCTAATTTTAAGGCCAAATATAATAAAGAGGTGCCTTTTTTTGCCATACCCTATATTTATGATGCCACTAACTTACTTTTGGCTAAACTCGAAGCGGTGGCGATAAAGGACGAAGATGGCACAGTGCATATTGGCCGCCAAGCCCTGCGTGACGCACTTTATGCCACCACTGATTTTCAGGGGGTAACAGGCATGATGACTTGCAATCAGTTTGGTGACTGTAATAGTGGTTCATCTAGTATTTTACAGTTAAATGACCCTGCTGCGGGGTTAGATGGCTTAAATTCAAATATCATTTTCAGTTCCACGCCTGGCGAAAGTAAGTAATTTTCACTGATGGCAGGTAGGAGTTCGCAATCCTTTGCGTACAGCCCGCAAATAATTGCGGACTCCTTGATTAAATCCCCCAATTATTTACAGGTGGAAAATTACCATGCGACAATATTGGCAACGTCTTAGTATTACGCGTAAATTTAGCGTCACTTTTAGTTTATTGATTTTCTTAATCTTGCTTGTTTCCATGATTAGCTATGGCTCTTTGGCGATTGTGCGTTATCAGTTGGACACGCGGATTTTGGCAAGCACTGACATTGAAGTGTTGGTGTTGGAGATAAACCAAAAACTAGACCAGGCGCGTCGTATGGAACGGGATTTTTTCCTGCGTTATCCTGAAATTGGCTTGACTGAGGCGCATGAGCAGTATGCTCAACCAGCAGTGAAAAAGATTGCTGAACTTATTCCCTTAAGCGAGGAATTGAAACAGCGTTTGGCTGAGTCTAATGTCAGTCAGGTTTTGCAAGATAATAATGTTAATCTTAATCTTTTCTTATCATCGGCCAAGCGAAATGGCGAGGTGTTTTTGGAGGGGGTAGCGTTGGTTACTTCGTTAGCTGCGGAAGATGTGGGGGCTATCACTCGCTTAAATCAAACCTCCCATGAGTTACGCCAAAAATTATTGGCCTTGAATGATAAAGCGGCTTTAGATTTATATCGGGATATGTTGGACGAAGAAAAGCAATATTTATTAACGCGCCGTCGCCCCCATTTGCAATTGGTTTTTAATTTGGCTGATGATTTAACTCAAGTCATTCAAGCCCATCACTTGACTAAGGCTGCTTCAAGCCAAGAGGCCATGACGTTACTTACGAATTATCGCGCTCAGGCGGAGGAGGTTGCTTTGCTTGATGTGGCGATTCGGGGTAAATTTAAGGATTTTGATTTACAAGCGACGGCTGTTGAGCCAATTTCGGCGAAGTTATTGGAGTTGGCTAAGGCCGAAGTCTTAGAGTCTCGCGCCCAAACAGAAAATATTAGTCAATTAGCGACCTTTTTGGTGATTGTTATTGCTTTGATGGGCTTAACAATTGCTTTAGGGGTGGTTTATGTGTTAAATAGCAGTGTAACAAAAAATATTATTAATTTGACCCGTGTGGCTAATCAGTTGCAAGTGGGTAATTTTGAGGTGAAAGCTGTCGTTGATAGTCAAGATGAATTGGGGCAACTGGCCCACGCTTTTAATGAAATGTCCGCCCAGATTAATCATTTAGTGGATAATTTAGAGCAACAAGTACAACAACGGACGCGACGGCTGGAAGTTTCGGCCTCGCTGAGTGAGCAATTGAACGCCTTGCTTGATTTTAACCAACTTTTAGTGGCCTTAGTTAATCAAATTAAGTTAAATTTTAATTATTACCATGTGCATATTTATCTACTTGACTTCGATTCGCAATATTTAGTGATGTCAGAGGGGACGGGAGAAGCAGGGCGAGAAATGAAGCGGCAAGGGCATGAGATTGCGTTGACTGCGCCCGCGAGTTTGGTGGCGCAAGCGGCGCGGCAGGCTCAAATTGTCAGTGTGGTGAATGTGCGGGAGGTAGCGAATTGGTTAGCCAATCCCTTGTTGCCTGATACTTACGCGGAAATGGCCGTGCCAATTATTCGTGAGGGGCAAGTGGTGGGGGTGTTAGATGTGCAGAGTGATAAAATTGCGGGGCTAGATGATGGTGATGCCAATTTATTACGTTCATTGGCGGGGCAAGTGGCCGTTGCCATGAGCAATGCCCGCCTCTTTGCTCAAAATCAAGCGGCCTTACAGGAAACGAAAACACTCTATACGATAAGCCAACGGATGTTAATGGCGAATAATTTAACTGAGTTGATTACAGCGGTGGTGGAAGAGGCCAGAATTGCGGTGATTAATCGGGTAGTCTTGTTTACCTTTGAATATAATGAAGTGGGTTACATGGTGGCAATAACTAGCCAAGCCAATTGGTCTAGTGGGCAGGGGATGCCACCCACGCCCATTGGGACGCGTTATTTGCGAACAGAAGTGCCTATTTTGAATTTATTTGTAACGGAAATTCCCGTCATGTTTGATGATGTGTTCCATGATGAAACACTTGACGCGGCCACTTTAGCCGTTGGCAAACGGTTGAATATCCAAACCATGGCCGTGTTACCGTTATGGAGTCAGGGGCAACAGCTAGGGGTTTTATTATTGGAAGGTGAAGTCCCCCATGCCTTTAGTGAAGCGGAAATTCGCCCTTATCAAGCCATGTTAGGACAGCTATCAGTGGTGGTGGAAAATCAGCAATTGTTACAGCAAACAATTCAGGCCAAAGAGGAGGCGGAACAGGCTCGCGCCCGCGCGGATACGGCGAATCAGGCGAAAAGTGATTTCCTCTCGCGGATGAGCCATGAATTACGCACGCCGTTGAATGGGATTTTGGGCTACGCTCAAATTCTTAAAAATGAGGCCAATTTGTCACGCAAACAAGTGGACGGGTTAGGGGTGATTCAACAAAGTGGTGAACATTTATTAACGTTGATTACTGATATTTTGGATTTAGCGAAGATTGAGGCGGGACGATTTGAATTATTACCCGTGCCAATTCAGTTAGATAATTTTATGAAAAATACCCTGGCGATTATTCAGATGCGGGCGGAGAAAAAACGGCTAGAGCTGAGTTATCAATCTTTGAGCATGATTCCTGAGGCGGTGGCGGTGGATGAGAAACGGTTGCGCCAAGTGTTGCTCAATTTGCTGAATAATGCGATTAAATTTACCGAATCGGGGCAAATAATATTACAATTAGAAAAGATAGCACCCTCTGACATTAACCAGGTGAGGTTACGCTTTGCGGTGATAGATACGGGTATTGGCATGACTCCTGCACAATTGCAACATATTTTCAATCCCTTTGAGCAGGTGGGTGATATGAAAAAACGGGCCGAGGGGACGGGTTTGGGGTTGGCGATTAGTAAACAATTGGTGGAGGCCATGGGTGGGCAGTTGCAGGTGACGAGTGAATTTAATCAAGGCAGTACCTTTTGGTTTGAGTTACTCTTGCCGTTAGCCAATCTGACCTTAACCCAAACTCCTTTGACCCAAGAACGAATTGTGGGTTATGAAGGTGAACGCCGTAAGATTTTGGTGGTGGATGATAAGGTGAATAATCGGATGGTCTTTTTGAATATTTTGGAGCCGTTGGGTTTTGAGGTGGCGATGGCGGAAGATGGGCAAGAGGCAATTGACCAATCCCAAAGTTGGCGGCCTGACCTGATATTGATGGATATGATTATGCCCAATGTGACGGGCTTTGAGGCCACGCAAACAATACGAAATATATCAGCCTTGAAAATGATTGCCATTATCGGCACTTCCGCCAGTGCTTTTGAAACTGAGGCGGAACGGGTTAAATTGGCGGGCTGTGATGCTTTTATTTCGAAGCCCGTGCATGTGGAAGAATTGATATTATTGATAGGCGAATTGCTCAATTTGCACTGGCGGTATCAGCAGCCTGTGTTGGAAACAGTGAGTTCTGTGGCTAAAAATCAAACTCAATTAGCTTGCCCACCCACCGAGCTATTAAGTCAGTGGCATGAGCTTGCCATGATGGGTGATTTACTGACCATTGAAGATGAAGCCCAACAATTAGCAGAAACTGAGGAAAGGTATAAACCTTTTGTGGAGCAGCTCACGGCCTTAACCACTAAACTTAACATGAATAAAGTGATGAGCTTTTTAGACCCTTATTTGCTATCATAGGACAGATACCCCATGACAACCTCAGCGATAAATTATGCCGATTATACTATTTTAGTGGTGGATGATAATGAAACTAATTTACGAGTCATTGTGGAATATTTACGTGGCTTTGGCTTTAAATTACTCATGGCAATGAATGGGCAATTGTGTCTTAAAATAGCTCAGGCCAGACGACCCGATATTATTTTGCTGGATGTGATGATGCCTGAACTTGATGGCTTTGAAACCTGTGAACGGCTCAAGGCAACGGAGGTGACGCGAGATATTCCGGTTATTTTTATGACGGCCTTGACGAGTGAAGATGATAAGGTGAGGGGCTTTGAGGTGGGCGCGGTGGATTATGTGACCAAGCCGATTCAACAACGGGAGGTGTTGGCGCGGGTAAATACCCACTTACAGCTGCTGCATTTTCTCAGGCAAGAACAACATCGGCGGGCGGAGGAACAACGTCAGCGAGAAATTGCGGTCAGTTTGCGACAAGTATCGAAAGTGCTGAACAGTACCTTAAATCAAGCCCAATTATTGCAGATAATTATGGAACAATTAGGGCGGGTGGTGCCTTTTGATGGGGCGGCCATTTTTTTGCATGAAAATCAACGGCTGATATTATCGCAGGGGATTGGTTTTGGGGCGACTTATATGGGCAATAGCGTCTTATTAACCGATAAGAGTTCTGGGGTGATGGTTTTTAATAGCCAAAAGCCCATGCTCATTATGGATACGAAACATGACGCGCGATGGCAGGCCTGGACAGAAACTAATCCCATTTTGAGTTGGATGGGCGCGCCGTTGGTGTTAGAGGATGAAGCCATTGGGGTTTTAACGGTGGATAGTTTTACGACACACAAATATAACGAGGCCGATGTTTCCATTTTACAGATATTTGCTAATCATGCGGCGGTGGCAATTCGTAATGCTCGTCTATACAGTTTAGTGCAGCAGGTCAATGAACAGTTGATTAAACTTAATGCCGATAAGGATAAATTTTTCTCCATTGTGGCGCATGATTTGAAAGGGCCGTTTTTGCCTCTGCTTGGAAATTTAGAGTTAATGCAAGAAATGGCTTTGACCTTAAAACCCACTGATGTTGAGGCCATGAGTGCGGCTAGTTATCGGTCAGCCAAGCGGGTGTTTGAGTTGCTGGAAAATTTACTTTGTTGGGCGCGCCTGCAAATGGGGCGCATGGAATATGACCCCCAACGGGTAAATTTGAGTGAAATTGTCACGAAAACCGTTGAGCTATTAGCGGATAATGCGAAGGTTAAACAAATTAATTTAGATAACCAGGTTCAGCCCGAAACATGGGTTTATGCCGATAATTATATGTTAGATACCGTTATTCGTAATTTGAGTTCCAATGCCCTCAAATTTACACCCCAGGGTGGGCAAGTAACTATTTCGGCTCACTCTTTATCAGAGGAGACCCCAGGGCGTTTTGTCGAGGTGTCCATTGCTGATACGGGCGTGGGGCTGCCACCGCAGGTGAAGGAGAAATTATTTAAGATTGACCAATATGTGACCACCATCGGGACAAATAAGGAAACAGGCACGGGCTTGGGCTTAATTATCTGTCAGGAAATGGTGGTTAAAAGTGGCGGACGAATTTGGGTGGAGAGTGAGGTGGGGCAGGGGACAACGGTGCATTTTATGGTGCGGTTGGATGAAGTAAGCTAAATAAAATGAGTCGATGGCGTTTAAGAATAAACAGATTTATGCAGTGTGGGTGTAATAGAGTTTATACCGATTAAAAAATCGTTGACATTTTGTAGGGGCAATGCCTTGTGCTTGCCACCATTGCGGGCAGGGACAAGCCCTGCC
>JAIFLK010000016.1:14433-21175 GCA_020049115.1 Chloroflexota bacterium
TTTGTAGGGGCAATGCCTTGTGCTTGCCACCATTGCGGGCAGGGACAAGCCCTGCCCCTACGAAAATCATTAAATCGGTATAATGTCTAATGTAAAGATGCACAATCCTATCTGTTCACATTATATTTTATATTTCGCATTAGCCGCTTTGTAATATTGACTCTCGGCCAGATTTGTTATATAGTTATTCTTATGTCAATAATTAGCTTATTAATCTAAAAATGGTTGCCTCGCTTAAATCCCCGATAATCTCGCTGTAACTCTCAAGTTATTCCTCTGATTGATTATACCACCACCTATAGGTTCAAATTTCTAAATTAATGACCCAATATCATTTTACCTTAGCCAGTAGTTGCAAGGAGGCAACATGCAAAAATTAAAATTATTTTACCTTTGTTTGATGATGACCTTAATGAGTTGTACTTCAACGGCCGCGCCGCCCACTGCCGTCCCTATAGTTGCGCCCACCGCTGTCTCCCCTACCGCTGAGGCGGTGGCAAAGAGTGTACCACTAGGGATTATTTGGCAGGATTTTCCGCCATGCTATGCCCTCGAAAAGTTAAGCCAAGATTATCCCAAAGCCACCATTAAAGTCACTTGCTTGCCCATTTCCGAGTGGCATGATGCTATATTTAATTCTTTTAAGCCTAAAACGACCATTGACCTGGTGGTGTTAGACAGCCAATGGATTGGCGAGGCGGTCAAAGGCAATCATTTAGCTGAATTGACCGATTGGATGGCAAAGAATGTGGAGGTTAATAAATATGTGCCTGCGGCTATCTCTAGTTATGGGGAATATCCTTATAATAGTAAACGCTATTATGGTGTACCTTTATTTTCCGATACAGAAATGCTGGTTTATCGGAAAGACCTTTTAGAGCAAGCAGGATTGCAGCCACCGCGCACCTGGCAGGAATTGTTAGACCATGCCAAAATGTTAGAGCAAAAGAAGCTGATTGCCCATGGTTACACTACGTTTTGGTGTGGTGATGGTTGCTATGATGATGTGCAAACCAGTTGGAATCAGATTGCATGGTCATATGGCGGGGAATTGTGGGACCCTGAAACCTATAAAATTGAGGGGGTGTTAAATACCGAGGCCAATGTTGAGGCTTTAAAGATGGCGGCGGAATTATATAAAGTGGGGCCAGGCGATAGTCGTTCTCAAGCGGCTGTCGTTGATATGATGTGTAAGGGAGAGGTCGGTATGATTAGTCTTTGGTTTGGCTATGGCCCCGCCTTTACTGACCCCGCCAAGTGTCCCCAGGCCAAAAATTTAGCCTTTGGCGTTGTGCCAGCGGGCCCCAGTAGACATCTATTGAGTTTAGGCGGCCAAGGGATTCATTTGAGTGCTTACAGTCAATATCAGCCAGAGGCGTTAGATTTTATGGCTTGGCTAGAGACCCGTGAAACGCAATTGAAATGGGTGCAATTGGGCAGTTTTTCGGCCCGCACCGATGTTTTATCCAGTGATATTTTTGCGAAAGCATCCCCTTATAGCCCCGCGTTTGCGGCCAGTTATCTTTTGGTGAAAGATTTTTGGAACTTACCTGAATATAGCGAACTTTTACCCATTCAAGGTCATTATCTTGATTTGGCAATTACGGGGAAAATGGACCCTACCGAAGCCCTGAATGAGATAGCCAAACAGCAACAAGCCATTTTAGATAAGGCTTATCCTGATGGCCCAGCTAAATAAATTGGCGTTGACTTTGTAAGTTTGTAAGGGGGGCTGTTATCAAGATTTGTATGCCCCTGGTAGCCAAGCCCTAAAGGTTTCAAAAACCTTTAGGGCTTGCTACTATAAAACCTTGATGTGGGGTTTATCGCCATGACTAAATTTTTGAATAGATTAACGATTTATCAAAAGCTGCAACTCGGCTTTGGGCTGTTAGTGCTTTTAACGTTGTTTGTGGTCGGCTTGAACTATTTTAGTGGGGTTCAGGCCACCTCGGATATTGAACAAAGTGCCAATGTCTTAGTGCCAACCGCCTTAGCCTCGGCCAATGCGCGGGCTACATTGCTAAGAATGTTGGCGGATATACGGGGTTATTTAGTCTTAGGCAAAGCTGAATTTCGCCAGAATTATGAGGCAAATAAACAACAATTTGTGAGCCAACTCACGGAGATGGAACAATTAGCGGCTGATTCAACCCATTCTGATAACCAACAGCATCTCATGGAATTACGCCAAAAATTTACCACCTGGTCAGCCTTACCAGAGCAGATGTTCAAATTGCATGATGACCCGATTTTAAACCAACCCGCCTTTCGGATTTTAGCGGAGGAAGGGGAAGGGCCGCTCACGGTTATTTTTCCGCAATTGAATGAGTTAATTTGGCTACAGGGTAAACGTGAGGCGACCCTTGAGAACCAAACTTTGTTAAGAGATATGGCAGATTTTCAGGGGTCATTTGCTTCACTCGTTTCCAATGTGAGATATTATTTAATTACATTAAATGGGCTACAAAAACTACAATATCAAGCGGATTTAGCCACCAATCAATCGGCGTGGGAACGGTTGGTCAAACAACGTGGAAATTTAACGACGAAACAACAAGACATGTTAGACCGCATTGGTCAAGCACGGGACGGTTTTTTACCCTTGCCAGAGCGCATGTTTGCGGCGATAGAGGGTGAACATTCGCATGAGGATTTGTTTTTATTATCAACGCAAGCGGAGCCATTAGCGGAGGAGATGTTAAATTCATTAGATGAATTGGTGGTGAGCCAGCAAACGGCCTTACAAACCAATTTAAGTAATGGGGTGGGGTTATTAGCGGCGACGCGGTTACAGGTGTTGGTGGGGGGAGTCATCGCGCTGATATTGGGGGGGGGGATGGCTTATGTCTTTCAGGAAAATATCGGTGGGCCAATTCGCCGTCTCACCAACACGGCTGAACAGATTGCTCAGGGTGATTTAACGGCTCTCGCGATAGTGGAGTCCAGTGATGAAATAGGGACGTTAGCAACTCAATTTAATGAGATGACAAATCGGTTGCGTCAAACCTTGCAGGAGACAAAAGGTTTATTTCAAGCGGCCCAAGCCATTTTAGGGTCAACGGACTTAGATGATATTGGTCGTAATTTGATTCGTAATTTTAATAGCTTAGTTGAAGCGGATTCGATGATTCTTTATTTAGTAGACCATGAGAAACGACAGGTTACAACCAGTGTAGAACATCGCCCGACGATGGAAGTACCCATGAATTTAGATTATGAAGAGTTGCAGCATGGGATTACTGGCATGGTTTTTGCTACTAAACAGCCCATTTTATCTCCCCATGCATATGATGGCATTGAGCCAGAAACGACGCGGGCGAGACGGGCTGAGGCGGGCGTGGGCGCGTTGATTGTGGTGCCGTTTGTAACTAAAGGTAAGGTTATTGGTACAATTACGGCAGCGAACAGAATTAATCAACGGGTTTTTACCCCACATGATGTGGAACTGCTCATGGCTTTAACCACTCAAGCAGCGACGGCAATTGAGAATGTACGGTTATATGAGGAGACACGACAAGCCAAAGAGGAGGCCGAGCAAGCCCGCGCGCGGGCTGAGGTGGCTAACCAGGCCAAGAGTGATTTCCTCTCGCGTATGAGCCATGAATTACGTACGCCCTTGAATGGCATTTTGGGCTATGCTCAAATTCTTAAAAATGACGCGGAGTTGTCTCGCAAGCAGGCCGATGGGTTGAGTGTGATTCAACAAAGTGGCGAACATTTATTAACTTTAATTACGGATATTTTGGATTTAGCCAAAATTGAGGCGGGTAGATTTGAGTTGTTACCTACCCCGATTCAGTTAGATAACTTTATGAAAAGCACCCTGGCGATTATTCAAATGCGGGCCGAGAAAAAACGCTTAGAAGTGAGTTATGAGCCGCTAGGGATGATTCCTGACGCGGTGGCCGTAGATGAAAAAAGATTACGTCAAGTGTTGCTGAATTTACTGAATAATGCCATCAAATTTACCGAGACGGGGCAGGTTACATTACAATTAGAGCAAATAGATATGTCTGAGGTGAATCAGGTTAGGTTGTGTTTTGCGGTGGTAGATACAGGTATTGGCATGACTCCTGAACAATTGCAACAAATTTTTAACCCTTTTGAACAGGTTGGCGATATGAAAAAACGGGCCGAGGGGACAGGGTTGGGCTTGGCGATTAGTAAACAGTTGGTGGAGGCGATGGGCGGGCAGTTGCAGGTTAAGAGTGAATTTAATCAAGGGAGTACCTTTTGGTTTGAGTTGCCCTTGCCGTTAGCGAATATGACCTTAACGCAAACGCCTCTGAACCGTGAGCGGATTGTGGGTTATGAAGGTGAACCGCGTAAAATCTTGGTGGTGGATGATAAAGTTAATAATCGGATGGTCTTTCTGAATATTCTCGAACCGCTTGGTTTTGAGATACGGATGGCGGAGGATGGGCAAGAGGCGATTGACCAGGCCCAAAGTTGGCAGCCTGACTTGATTTTGATGGATATGATTATGCCCAATGTGACGGGTTTTGAAGCCACTCAAACCATTCGGAGTATCTCTGACTTAAGAACTATTGCTATTATTGGGACTTCGGCCAGTGCCTTTGAAAAAGAGGCGGAACGGGTTAAGCTCGTTGGGTGTGATGCCTTTATTTCTAAGCCCGTGCATGTGGAGGAGTTGGTATTATTGATAGGGGAATTGCTTCATTTGCAATGGCGATATCAGGAAGCGGCAGCGGCGACAGTGAGTTTTCTGGATAGTCGTCAGGCTGAAATGGTTTGTCCGCCGCTAGAGTTATTACAACATTGGCAAATACTGGCGCGGCAAGGGGATTTATTGACGATAGAAGATGAAGCGGACGCTTTGCTAAAAGATAATCCACACTATGCGCCCTTTGTAGAAAAAATTCAAGATTATGTCATTTCTATGGATATTAGTGAACTTATTCGCTTTTTAGCCGAGCAATCGTAAGGAAGATAAATTATGACGGATATAGCGGCAACAACTATTTTGAATAACCCTGAACAATACACTATTTTGGTGGTGGACGACAATCAGACCAATTTACGGGTTATTGTGAATTATTTGCGCGAATTTGGGTTCAAACTTCTTATGGCGAAAGATGGGGTCATGGGGTTAGATGTCGCTCAAAGTAGAACCCCTGACTTAATTTTGCTTGATGTGATGATGCCTGAGATGGATGGTTTTGAAACCTGTCAACGCCTCAAGGCCAATGAAGCGACCCGTCATATCCCCGTTATTTTTATGACGGCTTTGACCAGTGAAGATGACAAGGTGAAAGGGTTTGAGGTTGGCGCAGTAGATTATATTACCAAACCGATTCAACAACGGGAGGTCTTAGCGCGGGTAACGACTCATTTGCAATTATTGCATCTCCTAAAAGAGGAGCAACGTCAGCGGGAAATTGCCGTAAGTTTGCAGCAAGTATCACGAATTTTGAATAGTTCGCTGCATCAAGATAAATTACTAGATACGCTCATGGAGCAATTGGGGCGAGTGGTTAAATATGATGGGGCGGCGATTTTTTTGCCAGAAGGTTATAGTTTAGTTTTATCGCGCACGATGGGCTTTGCTAATCAATATATTGGTCATCGGCAGAGCATGAATGGGGTTGATTGTTTGTCTACCGTTTTTAAGACTCAGACGGCTCTTATTATTTCTAATGTATTACAGGCTGAATGTTGGTCGATTTGGAGTGCCGATGACCCGATTCGCAGTTGGATGGGCGCGCCCCTGCTCATGAATCAGGAGGTTATGGGGGTGTTAACGGTGGATAGTTTTGCTACGAATAATTACACTTCGACTGATTTAGCCAATTTGCAAGTGTTTGCCAATCATGCGGCGGTGGCAATTTATAATGCGCGGTTATATAGCTTCGCGCAACAGGCCAATGCACAGCTGGTTAAACTCAATGCGGATAAAGATAAGTTTTTTTCCATTGTGGCGCATGATTTAAAAGGGCCATTTTTACCCTTGTTGGGCAATTTGGAATTGATGCAGGAAATGGCAACCAAGTTAAAACTGCCGACGATCGAGAACATGAGCGCGGCCAGTCATCGCTCGGCGCGGCGCGTATTTGAGTTGTTGGAGAATTTACTTTATTGGGCCAGCTTACAAATGGGGCGCATGGAATATAGTCCACAACGGTTAGATTTGAGTGAAATCGCGGCGAAAAGTGTTGAGTTATTAGCGGACAATGCCATGATTAAACAAATTGATTTATCTAACCAGGTTGAACCGCAAACCTGGGTTTATGCTGACGAGAACATGTTAGATACCGTTATTCGCAATCTAACCAATAATGCTTTGAAATTTACCCCAAATGGCGGGCAGGTGACGATTGCGGCGCAGGAATTAGGAATTAGGAATTACGAATTAGGAATTAAAAATGAAGTAACGCCTAATTCTCAATTCCCAATTCCTAATTATATTGAGGTGTCCGTTGCTGACACCGGCGTGGGCATGAGTGAGGAAACACGTCAAAAATTATTTAAACTAGACCAACATGTAACCACTATCGGCACGGGCAAAGAAACAGGGACGGGGTTGGGCTTAATCATTTGTCAGGAAATGATTATCAAAAGTGGCGGCAAAATTTGGGTGGAGAGTGAGGTGGGGCAGGGGACGACCGTTAAATTTACGGTGCAATTGGATGGGGTTATGAACTATACACATAAAAATTAGTCAAATCATATCATTTTATGTCTGATATAACACACGATATTAACACCTGATTTGCTTAAA
>JAIFLK010000286.1 GCA_020049115.1 Chloroflexota bacterium
GTGCCGCATGAGACGAAATCTTACACGCGGGATAGTTATTACAATAAGGCGGAGTTTGCCAATTATCCTGTCATTTACGTAGATTGGACGCAAGCGAAGAATTATTGCGAATATGTGGGCAAGCGATTGCCGACAGAGGCGGAGTGGGAAAAGGCGGCGCGTGGCACAGATGGGCGAATTTATCCGTGGGGGAATGAGTTTGATGGCACGAAGCTAAATTTTTGTGATAAAAATTGCTCGGTTGATTGGGCGGATAAAACGGTAGATGATGGCTATGCGGACACATCTCCAGTAGGCAGTTATGAATTAGGCAAAAGCGTCTATGGGGTGTATGATTTGTCGGGTAATGTGTGGGAGTGGACGAGTTCGGATTACAAAGCCTATCCATATATTGCCAACGATGGACGTGAAGAATTATTAAGTAATAATAACAAAGTGTTTCGGGGTGGCTCGTGGAGCTACTACGACAGCGACGCGCGCGCCGCTTACCGCGCCGACTTCGCCACCACTGACGATAACTACTTCCTCGGCTTCCGTTGCGCGCAGTAGTCTCTTCTTTTTAATAATTCTAAATTCTGAAGTTCTGGATTCTGCTTTAAAAAAATTTTGAAAAATGGTCTGTATATTACAATAAGCTACAATACGGTAAAGGAGTCCAAATCTTTAGATTTGTTAGAGTCAAATCTAAAGATTTGGACTCCATGAATTATGAAAAGTTATAGTAACTTATATCCGCAGATTTATGACTTTGAGAATTTACAGGCGGCCTATCAACGGGCGCGCCGAGGCAAAGCGCAAACAGCGGAGATGTATGAGTATAACTTTAACTTAGAGGAAAATTTGTGGGACTTGCATGAGGCGTTAGTGATAGGGAGTTATCAGCCAGGGGCCTATCGCCATTTTCACATCTATGAACCAAAGCGGCGGAAGGTGAGCGCGGCCCCCTTTCGGGATAGGGTGGTTCACCATGCGTTATGTCGGGTGATTGAGCCATTATTTGAACGGTGCTTTATTCATGATAGTTACGCCAATCGGGTGGGGAAGGGGACGCATAAAGCCCTTGAACGGGCGCAAGGGTGGGCGCGGCATTATCCCTTTGCGCTGAAAATGGATTTGTTGAAATTCTTTCCGAGTGTTGACCATGAGATTTTGCGGCAAGTGTTAGCTCAAAAGGTGGCTTGTGCTGAAACCTTGGCGTTGTGTGAAGGCATTATTGCCAGTGGTCAAGATGCCTTAACGGAGGAGTATATTTGCCAATGGTTTCCAGGCGATGATTTATTTAGCCCGTTGGCGCGGTTACGAGGTTTGCCGATAGGCAATTTGACCAGCCAGTTTTGGGGCAATGTGTTGTTAAATCAACTGGATCATTTTGTGAAGGAGAAATTACAACGGCGGGCCTATATTCGCTATGTTGATGACTTTTTGGTTTTTGGTCAAAGTAAAGCGGAGTTGTGGGAGATTCGTCAGGCGATTGGGGCTTATTTGTGTTCCTTAAGATTGACCTTACATCCTCGTAAAACTCAGGTCATGCCGACCTCACGGGGTGTTCCCTTTTTAGGTTTTCGCCTTTTTCCCACCCATAAACGGTTATTAAGCGACAGTTTGCGGCGGGCCAGAAGGCGGCTACGAAAACAACGTCAGGCGATGGCGCAAGGTGACTTATCACCTGAGGCGTTTCGCCGTTCTTTAGCCAGTTGGGTGGGGCATGTGGGGCATGGCGATACGTGGCAGTTGCGAGAATTGATGTTGGGTGGAGTGACCTGGAAAATTGGAAACAGCCTATAAACAGTCGCCTATTTTTGAAAAGAGTGAATTATTTTTGGATTGGTTGTTACCCTTGACGGCGCAATTTCCGCGTCAACATCGTTTTGGTTTAGCGCGGCGAACTGAGGATAGAGCGTTGGATTTTTATGAACAATTAGTACGGGCGGCTAAAGCGGATAAAGCAGGCCGTTTTTTATATGAAGCGGATGTTGAATTGACTCAATTGCGCTTTTATCTACGGCGGTGTCAAAGTTTAAACCTACTGACGGCTAAACAATATCAGCAAGGGAGTAAGCAGGTGGTTGAGTTGGGCAAATTATTAGGTGGTTGGCAAAAAAGCAGTGGTGATTTAGCCCCGCGTCCGTTGCAAACGAAGTTATTGTGAAGTGAGGGAGTCCAAATCTTTAGATTTGTGTGAGTCAAATCTAAAGATTTGGATAGGACTTGCGCTACCCCCCTTAATCCCCCCGACATCGGGGGGAGATTTTGCTCCCTCTCTTACGTAGGAGAGGGCTGGGGTGAGGTGTTTGCGTAAGTCCTGTTGGACTCCGTTTTAATTGGGCCATTCTAACCTGTAAAGGTTTGTTTAGTAGGGAAATAGGCTGCCGAGTGTTTCGGGGTGGCTCGTGGAACAACAACGACAACAACACGCGCGCCGCTAACCGCAACAACAACACCACCACTAACAATAACAACAACCTCGGCTTCCGTTGCGCTCAGTAGTCTCTTCTTAACAACATGCGCCTGGCCAGAATGTCATTTGCTTTTGGGTGAATGACCAGAGCTAGAAAAAGAAGGCATTACCGCCTGTTCTCCTGGTGCGGGGCAACCCCAGCCGAAGATAAATTAACCTCCGCAACTTTTTGAGCTGCGGAGGTTTTTGCTTATGATATGGGTGAGACAGGGCAGGCCCTGTCTCTACGGGTGGGTTGGGAAAAAGAAAGGAGTCCAAATCTTTAGATTTGTTTGAATCAAATCTAAAGATTTGGACTCCGTTTGGTGTTTCTGTGTTCTTTCGAGTTGTGTTTTGCAGCAACCCACAAATAGGTTAGGTCGCTTCATCATGGTATAATTCACGCCGTTAGTCGGTTAGAATTTATTAGAATAAGGCAGAGGTCAATCATGGTCAGAGTCATACCGTTACAATTAGGAACAATGTTCAAACATATTTTTGGACAGGTTGAGGTTTTTAAGGCGTTTGTGAAAGATGTGGTTGGGGTCGAGTTAAACATTGAGCGAGTTCAGACCGAATATGAATATCCTAAACCCATTGGCTATGTCAAAACGAAATATGATTTATTTGCCGAAGATGTGTCAGGACGGGTGGTGGTGGAGATTCAGCATGTGAAAGAAGGGGATTTTTTTGACCGCTTTTTATATTACCATTTGATAAGTTTAGCCGAGCAGGTGAAGGGCGCAGAAAAGTATCAATTTGAGCAAGCGGTCTATACCATCGTAGTATTAACAAGTGTTTCCAAAGATAAAAGCATTAATTTTAGTGTGGCGGTGAGTAGCATGAACCCCATGACCGAGTTTGGTCAGGAGCTAACGGTTTATCCGCATCGGCTCGTCTTTTTAGCCCCGCGCTTGGTCAATGAGCAGACTCCGCCCTTAATACGGGAGTGGTTAGAGTTAATTAAGGATTCGTTAGATAAGGTGGTTGATGAAAAGGCGTATCCGCGCCCCTTGTTTCAGCGCATCATTAAGGGTATTGAAGAAATGGAGATTGACCCCGCCACTTTAGCGGAAATAAAAGATGAAAAGGCGTGGGAATATGTGCAAGAGCAAGCGCGTGAAGAGGGACGTGAAGTAGGGCGTGAAGAATCTAGGGCTGAGGCGCGCTTAGAACGGGTGCGTTTGGCTCAGGCGATGGTCGCGCAGGGTTTAACGATGGCACAAATTGAAATCATCATGGGCTTGTCGGCGGTGGAATTAGCCGAATTATTACAATAGATATATTATGACCACCGATAATCAACCCACCAATTGCCCCCATTGTGGCAAACCCTTAACTCAACCTAACGCCAAATATTGCACCCAATGTGGCTCACCGCTGAGGTCAATTGAGACCGTGCATGGCGGTTCATTGGCTAAATTTATCATTCATTTACCAGGTCAGGGAACTCAGGAAGAGTTTCTTTCTAAGGCTGTTATTACGTTAGGGCGCAAAAGTAGCAATATGTTACAAGTGATGTCGCCCATTGTGTCGGGTGAGCATGCCCGCATCAACCTGACGCGGCAAGGCCACACCATCACCGATTTGGGCAGCACCAATGGGACGTATGTCAATGGGCAACGGCTCAAAGCGCAGCAGCCTCATTTGCTGGTTTCTAATGACATTATCCGCTTTAGTGATGCGTTAGGTAACTCGGCCAAATTAACTTATATTGCGCCATCGGGTTTTGGCGAGGTCGGCCAGGCCAAAGTTAGCTCCACCTTTCAACTCAGTGAGAATGTTTCCTTTATAGGGCGTAATAATATCTCCGCCATTTTCTTAGACCACCCCGCTGTCTCCTGGAATCACGCCAAAGTTATCCGCCAATCAGGGGATAGTTTTATCATTCAGGATTTGAGCAGCAATAATGGAACATTTGTTAATGGCAAGCAATTGCGGCAGGCGCGGCTGTTGGCGCGGGGCGATGTGGTGCAAATTGGCCCCTTTAATCTGGTTTATCAGGGGCGCGGCAAATTTACCAGCTTTTCCGCCGAGCGTAATTTTCGGTTAGAGGCGGTTAATTTAGAAAAAGCGTTGCCTGCCTCATGGTTCAGCCTTCATAGGGTTTTAAACCCTATGAAGGCTAAAGTTATCTTACAAAACCTAAATCTGGTTATCAACCCGCGCGAGTTTGTGGCCTTAGTCGGTGGTAGCGGCGCAGGCAAAAGTACCTTGCTTAAAGCCCTCAGCGGCGTTAATCCCGCGACGCGTGGCGTGGTGTTGGTCAATGGCGATAATCTGTATGAAAATTTCAATTTATATCGCACCATGTTGGGCTATGTGCCGCAAGATGACATTATTCATGACGGTTTAGAGGTGCGGCAAGTGTTGTATTATGCGGCCTGTTTGCGCTTGCCTGACGCGACGGCGGCGGAAATGGCTGCACAGATTGAGTCGGTCTTAGCCAAAGTGAATATGACGGCTGAGGCCAAAACAATGGTGCGCGATTTGAGTGGCGGTCAGCGCAAACGGGTCAGCATGGCGGTGGAATTGTTGGCTGAACCCTGGATATTTTTCCTAGATGAACCGACTTCGGGGCTAGACCCTGGCCTCGAAAAGCTCATGATGGACACCTTGCGCCAACTCGCCGATGAAGGGCGCACCATTGTTTTAGTCACCCACGCCACCAACAACATCATTAACAACTGTGACCATGTGGCTTTTCTCGCGCCTGGTGGTTTACTGACCTATTTTGGCCCACCTGAGCAGGCGACTGAATTTTTCAAAGTGCGGGATTTTTCCGATATTTACACTCGCTTAAGTTTGAGTTATACCCCGCAAGACGCAGCTACCATGCCCGCTGAAATTGAGACCGAATATCAACGTCTCCAACCCACAACCACCGTCGCGGCAGGCACGTTATGGGCCGAACATTATCGTCATTCTTTGATATATGAAACCTTCATCACCAATCGGCAAACGGGCGAAGTGGCTCGCCCCATGACTCCGTTGAATACGGACAAAATCGGCGGAGCGAAAGCCCAATTTCAACAATTTACGGTGTTAGCGCGCCGTTATCTTGACCTCATTCGTCATGACCATATCAGCTTAGTCGTTTTGTTAGGCATCATGCCACTCATTGGCCTATTTTTGCTGATGATTAGCAGTAGCGCGACCTTAATTGGTCACCCGCCTAGCCAAATTGAGCAGATTTTAGTGGCGGAGGGGCATTATGCGATTGCCACCTCCGCCGAAACCTTACTCTTTATGATGGCTCTGTCGGCCACCATGTTAGGCGTTTTTGCGGCTTCATTTGAATTTATTAAGGAAAAAGCCATTTATCAACGGGAACGCATGGTTAATCTGCGGGTGCCAGCCTATTTTGCCTCCAAATTTGTGGTTTTAGGCGGCTTTGGCTTAATCCAATGTTTGTTATTGTTACTGATGTTGGCTCTCAAAATTTCCTTTCCCGCGACGGGAGCAATGACTTTTGCTCCCATAGAGTATTACATTACATTGATTTTTACCGTCTTTGCCAGTATTGCTTTGGGTTTATTTATCTCGGCCTTAGCGCGCTCGCGTAATGTTGTAATTTATATCGTTTTGGTGGTCATGGTCACGCAAATTATCTTTTCAGGGGCAATTTTTGAACTCACGTCCATGACCCAACCATTGTCTTATCTTACAATTACGCGTTGGTCACTCGAAGCGTTAGGCGAGACCACCGACTTAGAGCAACTCAATCAACTAGGGCAAGTGCGTTTTGAGCGTGAGGTTGATTTTGGGCGCGGTAGCCAAAAAGTCGTGGAGAATGTCGCTGCGCCCATAAAATTTCACCTTAATTATAACCCTAGCTTTATGACGTTGTTATGGCATTGGCTCGGCCTGATAGTGCATATTGTTTGGTGGAGTGGCCTCGCCATGGGGCTGCTGCGCCGCGAAGACCAAGTGTGAGGGAATGAGAAATGAGAGGTGAGAGATGAGAAGTGAGAAATGAGAAGTGAGAAGTGAGAAAAACTCTCTAATTTCCTACTTTTTACTTATTACTTC
The DNA here is from genome assembly GCA_020049115.1 of Chloroflexota bacterium. Lineage (GTDB taxonomy): Bacteria > Chloroflexota > Anaerolineae > 4572-78 > J111 > JAIFLK01. The sequence continues at coordinate 6,470 of JAIFLK010000286.1, forward strand.
TCACTTCTTACTTCTTACTTCTAATTCCTGAATTGATTCGTGTAGAGCGAATAGTAGTGGCCTTTGCTCTCCATGAGTTCGGTATGGTTGCCCATTTCGGCAATATGCCCGTTGGCAATCACCAAAATGCGGTCAGCCCGCTTGATGGTGGAAAGACGGTGGGCAATCACAAAACTGGTTCGTCCCTCTAACAAAGCGTCCAAGCCTTGCTGTAATAATGCTTCAGTTAGCGTATCCACTGAACTGGTGGCCTCATCTAAAATGAGGATGCGGGGATTGGCTAACACCGCCCGCGCCACGCTAATGAGTTGTTTCTGCCCCGTAGAAAGCAAATTTCCCCCCTCGCCCACCTCTTCATTATAGCCATGCTCTAGCTCAATGATGAACTCATGGGCGTGAGCAACTTTGGCTGCGGCCTCAATTTCCTCATCGGTGGCATCCAGTTTGCCATAACGAATGTTTTCGCGAATTGTGCCTGAAAAGAGGTGCGGTGTTTGTAAGACCATCGCAATTTGGGATTGAATTGAGGCCAACGTTAGCTGAGTGTAATCCATCCCATCAAAGCGAATCACCCCATGTTTGGGTTCATAAAAGCGACTGACCAGATTGACAATGGTTGATTTGCCGCCGCCTGTTGGCCCAACGAGGGCAATCGTTTGGCCTGGTGTAACCTTAAGGCTGAAATCCGTTAAGACAGATTTCTCTTTTTTGTAATAAAACTCCACCTGGTCAAATTCAATTTCGCCCTGAAAGGTGGCCGCAGGGACGGCATTGGGGCGGTCAGTAATTTCGGCTTGCGCGTCAAGCAGCGAGAAAATGCGCTCGGCGGAGGCGACAGAGTTTTGCATTTGGGCATAGACCCGCGCCAAATCTTGAATCGGGAACAACATAAAAGTAAGGTAGGTGATAAAGGCTTGTAATCCGCCCACCGTCATGCTGCCCATTTGCACTTGCCAGCCGCCATACCAGACGATGCTGCCGAGAGCCATCGCCCCGACAATTTGCACTGAGGGCAAAAAGAGAGCCGCTAACCAGGCCGCCCGATAGCCCGATTGGTACATGGTGGTGGCTAATTCATCAAACTCGCCCAAATTTTGCCCCTCACGGGTGAGGGCTTTGACCACCCGTACACCCGTAATGTTTTCGTTATACGACCCAGTAACTTTGGAGTTGAGTTTTCGTACCTGACGAAATTCAGCCAAGATTTTTTGCTTGAAGTAGAAGGCAATTCCTATCAATACGGGCAATATTAAGGCCACAATTAAGGCTAATTTCCAGTTGATAATGAGCATGAAGGTGATGGCGGTGGTCAAGTTCATGACCGCCCAAGTGGTGTCTATCAAGCCCCACGTCACCAATTCTGAAATTTTGACCGAGTCGGAGGTGACGCGGGACATAATCCAACCAATCGGGGTGCGGTCAAAGTAAGAAAGCGACAGACCTTGTAAGTGATTGAAGGTTTGGCGGCGCAAATCATATTGAATTTGCTCGCCCAAATTGGCCGCGAGGTAGATAAAGCCAAAGATACAACTGATATGGACGAATAACAATGAGCCATATAGCGTAACTAATTGCAGGACTCGCTCGCGATTGCCCACCATAATCCCCTCATCAATGATGAGTTTGTTAATGTAGGTAAAGGTCGCATCTAACATGGCAACGGTGGCGATGAGTGCCATAAAGGTATATAAATTTTTGCGATAAGGTTTGGTCTGGTCAAAAATCCGTTTGAGTACCTTGCCGTTGAATTGGGTGGTAAATTCTTCTTCTTCAAAGTAATTATTTGTCATGGTGGGGAGTGAGAGGTGAGAAATAAGAAGTGAGAAACCGCTCATTTCTTACTTCTCACCTCTTACTTCTTACTCATTGGTTAATTGCGCTTGCAATTGATAAATTTGTTGATAGATGCCAGGCTGTTGCACTAACTCGGCATGGTTGCCCCGTTGGACGATGCGCCCTTTATCTAGCACCATGATTTGGTCGGCTTGCATGACGGTTTGGATGCGGTGGGCAATGATAAAGGTGGTTCGTCCCCGTTGCAGCCGTTCTAGGGCGGCATGGATGAGTTGCTCCGTTTCCGTGTCCACTGCGGAAACCGCGTCATCAAAAATTAAGATACGGGGCGATTTGAGCAGCACGCGGGCGATAGCAATGCGTTGTTTTTGTCCGCCTGATAGGGTCACGCCGCGCTCACCCACTAAGGTGCTGTAACCTTCGGGGAAACTCATAATCACATCATGAATGGCGGCGGCTTGGGCGGCCTGCTCCACTTCGGCATCACTCACTTTGTAATTAACCCCATACGTAATGTTCTCACGAATGGTGCGGGAGAAGAGGAACGGTTCTTGCTCCACAAAGCCAATTTGTTGCCGTAATTCAGGTAGGGCATATTGTTTCAATGGCTTACCATCTAGCCAAATTTGCCCATGCGTGTAGTCATAGAAGCGGGGCAATAGATTGACTAAACTGGATTTGCCTGAGCCTGTTGGCCCTAATAAGGCCACTTTTTGGCCTGGCTTCACCATAAAAGAAATGTGATGTAAGGCCACCGCATCCATGCCATACGCCAGAGAAACATTATCAAAGATAACTTCTCCTTGTAACAAGGTGGGGTTAGTAACGCTACTAGAGCTATGTCCATTGGTATATATACCGTTATAATGGTGTCCATTGGTGGCGGGCAGCAACAGGTTGTCATTGCTTAAGGCTAGGTCATCATGCGCGACCACTTCGCGATTTTCCTTAATTATCTCGGCCACTCGTTGATATGAAACCAGGCCCGTTGAAAGTTGGACAATCAACCGCCCCAAATTTTGAATGGGGAAGATAATCCAAATGGCGAGGCCGACAAAGGCCATGTATGTGCCAATCGTAATTTCACCGTTCATAGCCATCGTTGCGCCCATAAAAATGGAGAGCAGATATTGAAATAAACAGGTAAATTCCACTGTCGGCCAATACATAGCGTGCATTTTCACGAGGCGGCGACCTTTGAGATATTGTTGCCAATTTTCTTGCTCAAACTTAGCCATTTCAAAGGGCTGGCGGCTAAAGGCTTTCACCACCCGCACGCCTGATAAATTTTCTTGTAATGTGGCCGAAAGAATACCCTCTTGATTTTGGTGGTCTTCGTAGGCGAGATTGATTTTGCGAAAGAAAAAAATCGAGATGAATATAACCAACGGAATGAACATGACCGTAAACAGGGATAATTTAACATTCAGATTGAGTAAGGCGATAAAGTTAACGGTGAATAATAACGTTATCCGTCCCACGCCAATGGCTTCTTCGGCAAAGAAACGGCGCAACGCGTCCACATCAGAGCTACAGCGTTGCACCAAATCACCCGTTTTAATTTGGTCATAATAGGCAATCGGCAGGTGTTGGAGATGGTCAAAAAGGTAGTCTCTGAGGCGGAGAATGATGCCCTCTGATGAGCGCGCCGCGAAACGACCACTGAGAAAAGTGAAACCGCCTTCAATAATCGCCAGCCCCACAAACCCCAGCGCGATGACGTAAAATGGCACGGTCAAATGGTGTTGGCTTAACATGTCATCTACAAAGTAACGCAATAACATGTAAGTTAAGGTTTTGGAGGCTACGGCTAAGGCCAAACAACTGATTGCCAACAGATAAATCAATCTAAACCCTGCCATCAGTCGCCACAGGCTGATGAGCCGATTTTTGGCAAGGGTTTTTTGTAAATCTAGTGGCGGGTAATGCGGTGAATCGAGCATGGTGAAACTCCTATTGGTTATTTGTCCCTGGTCATTTGTCATTGGTCATTTGTTCCTGGTCATTTGTTAGAATGATGAATGATGACCAGTGACGAATGACTAGGGACAAATAACCAATGACCAACAACAAATGACGAATGACAATTAACAAATAACGAAAAATAAAAAAAGCCGCAGACTCAACGTCTACGACTCATTTAAAACAGCACACAAATGGAAATACCTTTGTGACAGAATAAAAAAAGCCGCAGACAGGAATGGTCTGCGGCGGGGATACCTAATGAAACAAAGTTAAGGATTTACCCAAATATAAGCAGACACACTCCACCCAGGGGAAACAAGACGGCCCCAAGCGGGGTCGGTATAGGTGGGGACAAACGCGATGGTTTGATTAGTCATTAGACCACCTCCGAAGTGTTGTTTAGTGTTTATCATATCTGCTTCTCATGGGGTTGCCCATTCAACTGGCATACCTTAAAAAATGAAGTTAGTACAAATTTCTTACTCGCATAGGATACCATACTTTGAGTGGTTTTGTCAAGCCCTTTTTTACTGCAAAATCAATGAGTTTTTGCTGGTATTTTAGAGTAGACCTACAAGGTTTCCAAAACCTTGCAGGTCTGTAAATATCAACCTTACTGCGATAACATGCGGCGCGCCAGGCGTTCATTGCCGACCATGTGAACGAGATGTTTCAATTGGGTGTCTTCATACGCCTGGTTAAAAATTGCCATGTCGAGGGCGAGGAGTTTATGGAACGCGGCCTGCGCGTCAGGGTTTTGCGCCGTGACCTTTTTGCCGACTGCCAATATTACGTCTATCATTGCCAACGGATAGCGCACGGGCAAGCCAATGCGGACATGCACCTGCCCAATTTTGAGCCGTCGGCGCACATAGTCTGTGTCATAATTGCCTGAAAAAAGTTCAATGAACCAATCTTGTAATGTGCCTTTAAGGTGGTCTACTTGTCCCACCACATACTCGGCGGCCTTGTCATTTAGCGTGATGCGTTGATAAAACGCCTCCGCCAATTCAGGCGCGTGGGTTTTGGCCTGGGGTTGTAAGGTGGCTAACAGGTGTCGTTCATGGTCAGTTAGATCCATGAGCGTGACTAAATCTGTCAAAATCGATTCATCTTTAATCGCCCAACTCATACGGTCACTCATTATTAAGGTTTCCTTTGATTTCGTTAAATAAAACAAGCCTTTATAAGGTTCAAAACCTTATAAAGGCTTGGTCTTATTTAACTTTCTAACGGTAAGGTAAAATAAAAGGTACTGCCTGTTTTACCATCACTTTCCGCCCAAATGCGCCCGCCATGTGCCTCCACGATATGTTTCGCAATGGCTAACCCTAACCCCGTGCCTGATTCGGGATGACTGCGGGCGCGGTCAGCAATGTAAAATCGTTCAAATAGACGCTCTAAATTATCTCGTAAGATGCCCACGCCGCTATCGGTCACGCTAACCAAAACCCAACTTTCATCGGTTTGGTCGGCAGGCTCAGTGAAGGGATATTGCGCGGCCACCGTGATGCTACCCTTCTCGGTAAATTTTATCGCATTATGTAATAAATTGGTAATCACTCGGTTGAACATGGCCTGGTCAACCAAAACCCGAATGTCAGGCGAAATGGTGTGAGTAACGGTTAAGGCTTTGCGCGTCGCTTGCGGGAGTAAATTTTTGATTTGCGGCGCAACAATCTCAGCGAGGGGATAATTTGCCAAGCGCAAGGGGGCGCGCCCTGACTCAATCAAAGCTAAATCCAGCACCTCTTGCGCCAATTGACTCAGACTATTCACCTGCGCGGCAATTTTATGGATTAAATCTAAAGCCAACTCAGGCTCATGAATTGCCCCATTAAGCAGCGTTTCAGTCAAAATACTCAGCGAGGTTATCGGGGTGCGAAGTTCATGGGAGATGTTGGTGACAAAATCGCGCCGCGCCCGTGCCAGCCGTTGCGTTTCGCTAATGTCATGGATAGCTACAGCGACGGCGATAATTTGCTGTTTATCACCTTTGGCTTTAACGGCGCGAGCATTGGCAATCAAGTTTTTGCCACCGATGGAGAGATGTAACGGCGGGGTTTTAATACCCTGAAATACTTGTTCCAGTAATTCATGGAGTTCATGATTACCCGTCCAGCGAATAAAAGTTTCGCCCCGATGAAGGCGACCAAAAAGTTCTTTGGCGGTTTTATTGTGGCTAGAAATAGTGTAATCTAGCTCAATTATTATCAGGGCTTGGGTTGAGGTGGCTAGAATGCGCTCATAGCGAGTGTCTAACTGGCTAAATTTTTTCTTACTATTATCTAATAGTTGTTCCAGTTTATTTAGGTCATGATTTTGTTGGGCTAATTGTATTTTTAATTGGCGTTGGGCGCGGGCTTGCCACGAAATAATGATTAGTAATAATCCAATCATCAAGCCACTCGTAATAAAACTGAACCAAGCCTCGTTCATATTGTTACACTTTTGGGGCTATCCTAGACGAGGGCATAAAATAAACTTTTTAGGAGTGCGAAAATTTTATTTTTGCTGGTCAAAATGAAATTTTGACACTCCTATTTATGCCCTCGTCTAGGATAGTTAGGAGTCCAAAGCGGTGTGCTTTGACCCATTGCTCAAAGCATACCGCTTTGGACTCCACTTATTTTGTCACGAAAGGTTATGAGTTGGGCTGCGGCATGGTTTCTATGAGATTGGAGATAATTTGGTCAACCCGAATGCCCTCCGCTTCGCCCTCAAAATTGAGAATGAGCCGATGACGCAAGGCTGCATGAACCACTGCCTGCACATCACTAAAAGCCACATTGTAACGTTGATTGAACAACGCGTTCACCTTCGCCCCCAAAATAATGGCCTGCGCGCCACGCGGACTCGCCCCAAAACGGACATATCGCTTAACAATATCGGGTGAAGTGATTTGTTCAGGGTGGGTGGCTAACAACAATTGGGCGACATAGGTATTCACATGGCTGGCGACGGGAATTTGTCGCGCCAAGTGTCCCATCTGTAATAAAGTTGCGCCGTCAGTGGCAGTAGAGGCATGGTGTTCGTTATCTTGCGTGGTGCGCTCTAGGATTTTGACCAATTCGTGGACATCGGGAAAGCGCATGTTTAGCTTAAACATGAAGCGGTCAAGTTGCGCTTCGGGCAGCGGATATGTCCCTTCCATTTCGATGGGGTTTTGCGTGGCTAGGACAAAAAAGGGCGGCTCAAGTTTATAGGTTTGCCCCGCGACGGTGACAATTTTCTCTTGCATCACTTGGAGCAAGGCCGATTGCGTTTTGGGCGTAGCGCGGTTAATTTCATCAGCTAACAGGAGATTAACAAAGATGGGGCCAGGGCGAAACTTGAAAAACCGCTTCCCATGTTCATCTTCATGTAATAATTCTGTCCCGATAATATCGGCGGGCATGAGGTCGGGCGTAAATTGGATGCGGTTAAATTGCAAATCTAACGCCTCGGCCATCGTGCGGATGAGCAAGGTTTTGCCCAAGCCAGGCACGCCCTCTAACAGAACATGCCCGCCAGAAATAATGGCAATGAGGGCATTGCGAATGAGTTCATTTTGCCCGACAATGACTTTGCCGATTTCGTTTTGTAAGGTTTGGGTGGTGGTTTGAAACTGTTCTAAGGTGAAAGTTGTCATTTGTCGTTTGTCATTTGTCGTTTGTCATTGGTCATTGGTCGTTAACTAATGACCAATAACAAATGACTATTTTGGTTCTAACGCCCCAAAGTATTCGCGTAGATAGCCGCGCATGCTGGGCGGAATGGTGGGATTTTCGTCTAAGGCTTGGCTGGCGTTGTCGCGATATTCATTATACACTTCATTATATGGCACTTCCGATAAGGGGGCGTTTGGGTCGGGGTTGATGCGTGCCTCGCCGACAGGCACGCCGCCTGTCGCCCCTTGCTCATCAGGCTTGACCACTTCGCCGCCCTCGCCGCCTAAATGCTCTGGTACGGCTAAAGATTCGTAATCTTTTAGCGTCTCTTTGCCTGGGCCGTTATCCGTTTTCATGCTATCAGGGGCTTCTTTTTCCGCATTCAAACCCTCGGCGGGATGTCCCGTTGGGTCTTCATGGCCTGCCCCACCTTGATGCCCTTGACCGTCATTTTTAGTCATAGATTGCCCACCGTTGGCCTCGGCTGAAGGGTTATTTTGTTGCTGCCGTAATTGTTCGCGTGCCTCTTG
>JAIFLK010000321.1 GCA_020049115.1 Chloroflexota bacterium
AGAAGCCGTGTTATTGGAAAAAGTTGTTCCCGTCACATACGCGGTAGCTCCAAAATAGGCCCCGCCTCCTTGAGAACCATTGATTGTAATTAAGTTGCTATAAACCGTTACATTACTCAAAGTAATAGGTTGGTTCGTATAAATTCCGCCACCATCTGCACTCACCATCTTTCCATTTTGTAACTTAATATCGCTCACCGTTATAGCCACATTCGCCGTAATCACCCGCCCGCCGCCCAGGGCATCAAGAATGGTCGGGTTATTTGCCAAATCACTGCTTGTCCAATTGGTCGTAGTGTAACCACCTTGTAAGGTCAACGATTGGGTGATGAGAGCCACTTGGTTGGTGCCTGAACGAGTTTGCACGCCTGAACAGTAGCCTGCTACCTTCACCGTTCCCCCCGCCGCGACATTGTCGGTTGCATTTTGGACAGCAGAGGCATTGGTGCTGGAATAAACGGTGGTGCCGTTGTTGGCAAAACATGCATTCACGGTCAATTGACCATTGACACCAGTGAACTGCCACATAGTGGAACTGTCAGTAGTGTCAGTACAATTGGTAGTAAATTCATACCTTCCTGCTGCTGGTGTGATAGTAGCCATATATTCATCATTATTGCCTATTTGAGTATTGAATGTCATTGGCGAATTGGTCGTAGTTCCCCACGCCCCACCAAATGTTGCTACTGGAGCCCAATGCAATGAACAGGTGATGTCTGGGCCTTGTCCTGGCGATTCAGTCACAGTAGATTTATATACTTGTACATAAATCGTAACAGAATTACCTGCATTAATTGTTGTAGAGGAGCCACCAGCTGGATACATGTTCCCAACCCAGTTCAATGCTGCCCAAACAGGTAGAACAACTGATAATGTTACTCCAAATCCCATTAGAAATACCACTATCAATTTAATGGCGGATTTTATTCGCATTGGTTTAACTTCTTGGCTAGTTTCTAAGTTACGATATATTTGAGACATGGATTCACTCCTAAAGGTAAGCTAATAGTATAAAGGGAGAAAGCAATGATGCACCTATTGTAACACAAATATTGAGAAATTCAGAATGGCATAGTAAAAAAAATATGATGCCCCAAAAGGTAAAAAATAACCATTTGGGGCATGGCTTGGTCACGCTTCAAAACTAGGATAAAAATTATCATCTAAGGCTTGCTCCAGGGTATAGGGGCAGGTGGGGGGGAAAGTATCAGGCGATAAACTGGTTTCCTTAACCGCTTTAATCACGCCATCTTCATAAGCCTCTGCTAATTTCAGGTCAAGTTCATAACGCAAACTTGGACTCTCTTGTAACAGCCGTATCACCTTACGGCGTTGTTCTTTAACAGTATATTGCCAACTTAAGGTGCGCCGACCTGCTTGAAACTGCCATTTTAATAAATGCATGAGCAAAATAGCTAACCGATTGACCAGTTCCTTCTTATCTTTTCTTGCCATATATTCCAATTCCTCAATGAGATTGTCTACATCTAATTTATCAAATTGGCGTTTTCGTAATAACGCAACATTATCCAACGTCCAGGCATATAAATCCTGTTCATAACTTATCATGCGGGCACCTCACTATCAGGGTAAAAATCATCATCTAAGGCTTGTTCAAGCGTATAGGGGCAAGTGGGGGGAAACGCCTTAACACTTAACCCTGTTTCATTTTCAGTTTCCAACGTGGCGCGGCGATAAGCCCGTTGCAGTTTGTCATTAATTTCATGCTTAAGGCTAGGACTCTCCTCTAACAACTCGCTAATTTCATCACGTTGCACTTGAATGGTTAATTCCCAACTACGGGTGCGTTTATCAGGTTGAAATTGCCATTTTAACAAATGCATGAGCAAAATAGCTAACCGATTCACCAATTCCTTCCTATCCTTGCGCGCCATATATTCCAACTCCTCAATAATATTCACCACATCAATTTCACTCAATCGCCCCTCACGCAATAGGCGCGTATTTTCCAACGTCCAGNTAATATTCACCACATCAATTTCACTCAATCGCCCCTCACGCAATAGGCGCGTATTTTCCAACGTCCAGGCATACAAATCTTGTTCATAACTAATCATGCCACACCTCCAAGTCAGCGTAAAAATGACCAAACAAAAAACAGTCTACCTTATAGACTGTTTTTCATCAAAAAAGTTATGCCATTTTATACTGCGTTTTATTTGAGATTTACACTTTCATAGTAACAATCAGGAGTCCGCAATTCTTTGCGGGCTGTCCGCAAATGATTGCGGACTCCTATGCCAATATCAGTTGCCATACACTGCCACCACAATTTGGGGTGTGAGGTTAGCCTCAATAAACGCGGCCACCAAAAGCATGGGGATGAGTAGAAAAATTAACATTTTGAGGAAATTCGCCGTCGTTAGCAACAACCCCTGCCCCACATCAAACCCCTCTGGCGGCGAGACCAACCCCGCGCCAATCCGCAAAGCAAAGGCAAAACCCAACATAATGGCGGGAATTTCTAACATGCCATGAGGCAAAATAAACGTGACGATAAATAACCAGGGATTATACCCTAACATAATCACTTGGGTTATCAGAAAGCTAACCAACGTGGCATTCATAAGGGCTAGAAGCAAGGCTAACGAACCGAAAGAAAAGAGACTTGCCACGCCACTAAGTACCATGACCCGCACATTATTCATGAAGATAAAGCCAGTATTGACCCGATTTAATAACTGAACTTTTTGCACATTTTTGAAGGTATCTTGCGTAATTTGGTCTAGCGGCAAGGCTTTGGCGGGCAATGGATATTGATGAGCATAACTTGCCCCCAGCCACATGGCCGCCACTATCATCAGCCCAACCATGGCTAAAGGTAAACCTTGCCCCCGTAATAATTGTGGCAAATCATGGCGATAAATACGGCGCAAGCTAAATTGAGTCGCCACCAAATTTTTACGGTCAGCCGCTAATTCAGGTGGACGCAGGAAATACCCTTTGAAGTCTCGCCAAATCGTCCCCAAATTAAGTTCGTCCAACTCTTTCGAGAGAATCTCCTCGCGGTTAAACGTCCGAATCCCCATGCGAACTAAAATCAAATTAACCACAAATAAACCCGCCACCAGCCACCAAAGCACTTCATATTGAGCGTAAAACATCACAATACTTTCGGCCTGCACCAGAAAAGCCATCGGGATAATAATGAAGCTGGCGAGTAAATTAGCGGCGCGCACCGTCGTTGCTTGGCTAGAAATAACCACTGCCCCCGCCACCATGACCAGAGCCTCCATCGTGGTCAAGAAAAAAACTAATATGGTTAACTCTAACGGTGGATACCAGGGCGGTGAAGTCATGGCGCGACTAATGAGAAAGACCGCAATGCCCAAATAGCTGGCTAATAACGGGATGGTAACGGAAGAGAACATTTTGCCTAAATATAACTCCAAATCGGTCACGGGCATGGAGAGAATCGGCTCTAAACTATTACGCTCTTTTTCGCCCACGAAGGATTCCAGCGCAATCACCAATGAGAATGAAATGGGGAAAAAGCCCACAATCATGAGCAAAAAAGGATTAAAGCGTTCTATCACCATGCGATTGCTACCCGCAAATTCGTCAATCCAATTGGTCGCGGCGCGAGAGGTGAAATTCATTAAGAAAGGAAAGACGAGAGTCAATAAAATAATCGGGGTCATGATGCGCCAATCGCGCAAACTGTCACGGATTTCACGTTTAGTAATGACCCAAGCGGTGGCAAATATAGAACGTTCACGAAAGGTTATTTGTTGTGTAGTCATATAAATTCTTTTTTTAGTCATCAGATGACTTTAAGTCATCTGATGACTAAACTAAATCTCCCTGTCCGACAATATTAAGGTAAACATCCTCTAAACTCTGCGGTACTTCACTTAATGTTACAAGAGATAACTTTTGATGGGTCAATTCATTGAGCAGCGTAGGATTAAATTCCCTGGGGTCAGCCACGCTATAACGCACCCAATTTTCGCCATGCGCCACCACCTGCACCCGTTCTTGCAAATAGCCCACCAACCCATTCACTGAACTGGTCAGCCGTATTTCCATCATTGGGTGGCCGAGCAATTGCCGTTTTAATTCTTGCGGTGTCCCCTGAACAATAATTTGCCCCTGCCGCACCACCGCAATATTATCGGCCAATAACTCCGCCTCGGTTAAATTATGCGTACACAAAATTAAGGTACGATGTTCTTGGCGTAATTGAGCCAACGCATCCCGCACCAATTTAGCACTTTGCGGGTCCATCGCCGAGGTTGGCTCATCCAAAAATAATACCTGCGGGTCATGCAGCATGGCGCGCACAAGGGTAAGTTTCTGCTTCATCCCTTTAGAATATTTACCCACTTGCCGCTTATGCGCGTCCCATAACTCAAATTGCCGCATCAACGACTCCGCGCGCTCATCAATTGCCGCATACGACATTCCTTGTAATTCGCCAAAAAAGCGCAAATAATCCATTGCTGTCATCCGCGAATAAAGCCCTGGAAACTCGGTCAATACGCCAATCAGCCGCCGCACCTGAGTGGCTTGCGTCACCGTGTCATAACCCGCAATGCGCGCATAACCCTGAGTCGGTTTCAAAATGGCACTCAACATGCGGACGGTGGTCGTTTTACCCGCCCCATTCGGGCCAAGCAAAGCCAAAACCTCGCCCTTCTTCACATGAAGAGATATGTCACTCACCGCCGTAAAATCCCCAAACTGTTTCGCTAAATTAACTGCTTCTATCATCGTATTTTATTTTATTATGGAGTCCAAATCTTTAGATTTGACAGTCAAATCTAAAGATTTGGACTCCTGTAATTTACAGCCGAAAAATCACTAACAGCGTAATCGCGGCCATTATGCCAAATTCCCATAATAACCGTTGCGAAAATTTACCCAATAACTGTTGCTGCGCCAAACCTAATAAGATGTAGAACATCAAAAAAAGAATCAGCCCCGCGTGCAGCGACGTTATCCGCCAATAGTTCAACACCCACATGAGTTGGCCTAAATTTAAGGCAATAATCCCCGCAAATAACCATGTTTTGGAAATATGCGCCGATTCTTGGCGGAGCAACGTAACGGTGGTCATTAAGGTAATGATACTCATGCCCGTCGCACTCAACGCGGCACGGCTACGGGCATGGTAAATAACAATACTTAAGATTAACATGAGACTATAGCCCAACAATTGTTGCCAAATCCGTGACCATTGCGCCTGCTGCACATTGGATTTTAAGGCCACTTGCTGAAATTGGCTGAAAATCGTCACCCACATTAACAATCCTAAACTAACTAGGCCACCCGCCCAAATCTGTGAGTTCGGCGCGAAGGCCAAAACCTGCGTCGCTAAAATGACCAATAACCCTGGCAACATGCAAAAGGTCGCCACATAATTAAGCCGCGTACTAGGCAATTGCGGATGCGTGCGGATAACCGTATCCGTCCCCGCCACCACCATCGCCACCAACAACAACCCCATCACCCACCGTTGCGGCGAGTCAATCCCCAATGGCGAGTTAAATAACATAATCGCCGTCACTTGTTGGGTAAAGGGTAAGGCTGAATAAAGGGTTAGGCCAATCAAACTTAAACTGACAATCACACTGATTCTTTCGTAAACTATAGACATATTGCAGTTAATCCTGTCTCATCTTCATGATAGCATATTAATGAAGCCATTGCTTGAGTTATAGCTGAGTTCCCCTTGAGCAAATAAGTTCATTAACTTTAGCTGAAACTATAAGCCACTCTTAATCGTTTGTCAACAATTTTGATTCCCGTTAAAAAGCGACTATGATATGGGAATTATCTCATGAGGTCACAACCATTCAGAATCCGCTAAGAAAAGCTAAGTTTTTATATTTTTCTTGCTGTTCCTTCGCGCTTCTTAGCGGATTCTAATAATCATGTTACTATTTTTATATATCGTTATGGG
>JAIFLK010000139.1 GCA_020049115.1 Chloroflexota bacterium
CACATCGGAACAAATAAAAACGTCTGAAAGGTCTGGTAACTTGGTCGTTATCAGTAGGATAGATGAGAATCGGAATCCCTCAAGACGGGTAAGATGTCTCGTAATTGAGACAAGGATTTGAGAATAAGTTTGCGAACTAACAACAATGGAATTAGACACATGACTAACAATCATAGTGAGTTCAAGACTGCCCAAATAACAGTCTTTAAGTTGCAAAAGCGAATTTATAAAGCCACCACTAGAGGTGATTTACGGCAAGCCCGCAAACTCCAAAAGTTGTTGCTCAATTCTCAATCAGCAAAGATAATAGCGGTACGTCAAGTAACACAATTGAATCAAGGTAAAAAGACAGCAGGTATTGATGGGAAAATAGCATTAACGCCGAAAGAAAGAATGGAACTGATAGTAAGACTGAAAATGTGGAAAACTTGGAAACACCAAGCACTCAGAGAAATCCCAATCAAGAAAAAGAACGGAAAAACCCGAATGCTAAAAGTCCCCACAATCTCAGACAGAGCTTATCAATGCCTCTTAAAATTGGCACTAGAACCAGCACACGAAGTCACCTTCCATGAAAGAAGTTACGGGTTTAGAACGGGTCGAAGCGCACACGATGCACAGAAACTCACACAAAACAACCTGAACAGCAGCGCAAACGGAAAAGACAAGCGTGTATTGGAATTAGACATATCCCAATACTTCGATAAAATCGAACATAAATCAATACTGGAAAAACTGATAGCCCCAAAACGGGTAATAAAAGGAATAAAACTAGCACTAAAAGCTGGAATAAACCCTGAGTTCCCATCGCAAGGCACACCACAAGGTGGTGTAATCAGTCCGCTGTTAGCAAACATTGCACTAAACGGTATAGAAAACATACACCAATCAATAAGATACGCAGATGACATGGTGATATTTCTAAAACCAGCCGATGATGAAAAAGTGATACTAAACAAGCTGCGAATATTCTTAGCCGAACGAGGATTGACAATAAACGAAGAGAAAACACGGGTAACACCAACAACCAAAGGTTTTAACTTTCTTGGGTGGACGTTTATCAACAAACTCAATGGCAAATTAACCTGCTATCCTACAAAGGAAAGCAGAGAAGAATTGACAAAGAAAGTGAAAAACCTAATCACTAAAAGCGGATCACCAACAAGTGAAAAGGTAGTAAAACTAGCACCAATCATACGGGGCTGGAGAAACTACCATAAATACTGCGACATGTCGGGAAATAACGGACTATGGAGTCTAAACAACTGGACGTGGAAACAACTGCATAAAAACAAGAATGCAACAAGGTATCAGACTAACAGTCTAATACAAAAAGCATTCCCAACAGTAGATTACAGCTTGTTTAGCTTTGTAAGTGTGAAAGGAAATAAATCCCCTTATGACGGCGACATGATGTATTGGGCAGCAAGAAACTCAAAGCTGTACGATAATCAAACAGCCAAAACACTTAAGAAGCAGGGTAATAAATGTGGAAAATGTGGAATGTACTTAACGGGCGAACAACCAGTTGAATTACACCACATAAATGGAAATCACAGTGACAACAAGCCTAAAAACTTAACAGCAATACATCGCTCATGTCACATAGAAATCCACTCCACGTATGGCAAAGGTCTGATAAACCTAACAAATTCGGAAGCCGTGTGAGGTGAAAGTCTCATGCACGGATTTAATCGAGAAGCGTCCTACATAATAGTAGGCGTTGACTCAACTAGATAGTTACCTAAATAATCAACTATTGACGTGCATCAACCAAGCGGCACTCACTCTCGCTGACAAACGATCAGAGCCATTTGTGGTGGACAGCATAAATTATAAGTTCGTAATCATACCACGCCTACAATCAGATGGGGGTGGGCTATGCTAGATATGACGCTGTACGAGGTTCTTGAACTGACGTATGGCGACGAAGGCAACATAGTATCGAAAGAGTCAGGGTTGTTCTTCGAGTCTAAGGATGAAGTTATCGCTTTCACCGCCTCAGACCGATACCTGCAAGAGTTCCCAAACACACCACGAGGGCTGCGCACAGCAAACCACAGTGAACGCTTCAAGGAACGTACGTCGAAAGTATTTAGTAACGTAGTAGAATACGACGAGTGGTCTGACGCAAGAGATACGCAGAAGGCGTTGGACAAGCTCAATCCGAGAGAACGCAGACTTCTGAAACTATGAGGACTATTTCATGACATTGCTGGATTTTGCGAGAGCAATAGCAAAGATGCGCGGTATCCCAACTGAAGGCATTAATGATCCGGTGTACGATCAATTGGTCGATGCGCTTACTGAAATTAATTTTGACGATTACGGGTACGAAGATATAGCACTAGCTCTACTAGGGCAGTTCATCATCACGCCGCGCCTAGCTCAACTGTCAGAGCCCCGACGTATACTCGGACGGTTGCTGGTTAGAATCCAGCCGGGCGCGCCAATGTACGAAGACGCAGACTTTTAAAATTATGAGGACTATTTCATGACATTGCAAGATTTTGTAGAACGCGTAGCTAAGAATAACGATATGCCGTTTGATGAAGCCAAGAAGTTTGTAATAGGCGTCCTCGGAACTATGCGCGACGAGGCCGACACACACAACGAACTAACGTTGCGCGGATTCGGATGTTACGGTATCAAAATAATCGTAGATTTACATTAACAGAATAACGCGCCCGTAGCTCAATTGTCAGAGCGTCCGACTCATAATCGGTTGGTTGCTGGTTAGAGTCCAGTCTGGCGCACCAGTTTTGTAGCAGGACATCCTTGCAAGCGGGGTTCGATTCCCCGTAGCTGTACCAATCATTATACGGGTGCATCGTGTACGAACATTTAAAGAAGCGTTGGTGCGACGTAAGCAAATATCCAAACATAGTAGTAACAGAACAAGATGTAACCTTCCCCCTATTCAACCTATCCGGTAAAATGGTAGGCTATCAAAAGTACAACCCATCGGCGCAGAGACTACCAGGCAACGACCCGAAACTTGGGCGTTACTTTACGTATGTCACAAGGACTGGCATAGGTAGGATGACGGAGGCGGCTGTATGGGGACTGGAAACGGTAAGCTGGAATGATTCGGTTTTATTCGTAGCCGAAGGTGTATTTGATGCGTGCAGGTTGCACTGGTACGGTCTACCGGCCATAGCGGTGCTAAGTAACAATCCCGCCAATTTAAAATCGTGGCTACGAACACTCCCGTGCGCAAAGATAGCCTGCGTACAAGGAGACGCCGCCGGAAAACTACTAGCGAAGTACGGAGACAGACAAGTATGGCTACCGCAGGGAAGCGACGTCGGGGACGTTACGGCGGCGGAATTCGAGAAGTTATTTGCAACATGGCTGCATTAGTGTATACTAGCCACCGACTAACACCAAAAAGAGATTGTTACTAAGTTGAGTTGTGCAGTACGGATACTACGCGACTTAATACGCTGTACTTCTTCAGCACCGAGTGGGCCCGGATGTGACCTGGCCCACTCACTCCAAATAGTAAACATGCGGGACTGACGGAATTGGCATACGTACCATCCTTAGAAGCTGGGTTATGGGAGTTCGAATCTCCCGTCCCGCACCAATTTAAAATTTAATTGCAGGTTATAGTTCTGCTGAACTAACGAGTCTCATAAGCTCGACGAAGGTTGGTCGGATTCCAACACCTGCAACCATCTCTTGGCGAATCTGGTGTAATGGTAGCACCTCCGGCTGTGAACCGGATGGCAAGGGTTCGATTCCCGGTTTCGCCCCACACGCAGAGGTTAGAGGGGGATGAACAATGAAACCAACTGGCAGGGCAGGACGAAGTGTAGGCACACCCGTGGAAGAGACGGCGTACCGAGAACAACTAAAACCGAGCACCCTTCTTCGTTTAAAAACGTTGATGTTCGACAGATACGAAGGAGCGTTACCATTGGTGGCGCTGTTCGCACTTAGGTACATGTATAGAGAGTACGACGATAACTTTGTAAAGCTGGACCTGGGTAGCTCATGTGGATGGTCTGCTTTCGAACGATACATGTTGGAGGAGTTTGTGGAGGACAAACATTATGAAGTAGAGGAAATGTGGGCCAGGATTACGTATATAGAAAAATATTGCAGACCGCATTACGCTCAAGTGACAAGAAGTTTAGCGGATTCAATAAGCGCATGGCGTTTCTTGACAGGGGCGGAAAGCTAAATGGGAATGTATTCGTATTTATACCTCCACCCAAAGGATGTAGCAGTAGTAGTAGAAGAATGGGACGACCGATGTGAGCCGCCAAACGGAATTAGGACGCTCTGGTGGGGCTACAAGAATGACAGTTTTCACTCGCTACTTATGGAGGAGCTAAACTTAGATTTCGACACATTCGAAGTGAACGATGTAAGCATAGACTCAATCGTAAACGTAATCGGAAAGAAGATCAAGAATAGCGAGTTTCCTTCTCTCGGCGTATTCGTCGGAGATAACGCTAAGTACACAGACGAGTTCAAGTCTGAGCTATGGAGATTAACCATGTTAATCAACGCAATCACAGTCGCAGGTTCTCAAGAGCCCGACAGAATGCGTATAGCCTACAGATGGATGTAAGTCTCAAACACCGCATTAAATTGGATGGGCAGCGACGACGGTGGTGTCGCAGCGGACTGTAAATCCGTTCCCACAGGGTAAACATTGTAGGTTCGAATCCTTCCCCATCCACCACATCATCGAGATATGAATGCACGCATTTATATTGAAAATCACAAAGATACACATAGACCGTACCAACAACTCATGCGAACACTCATGCAAATTCATCCCAATATGTGGTGAATCCAAAGAGGAAGCTCTGCGTAATCACTTAGCGACACTGGCGTGCGCACGGCTGTTCACGGACACGACCGATACGCAGAGATTGTTGGACGCAGTTGAAGAATGTCACGGTAAATTCAAGTACACCGAAGTAGTGGCGAGCATTCACGACGAGTGCGAACTAGAGTTCAAATAAACCCAATCGAGGAAAACAATGATTCGTTTATCATGCTACAGACCTGTGTCCGACCCAGCCGTATGGGGCGGTAAGGTAGATCAAGAAGTCTTCGTAGATTTGACAGTATCGGAATGGAACAACGGCACGGACGGCCACTTCAAAGTGAGCGCGTGGCACGAGGATAAGGTGGGCAGAATGATTACGTTCAAGACGTATGACGAAGCCGTAGCATTGTATCTGAAGTTACAAGAGGACGAGTGCATCTGGGACGAATTACTCACACAACACGGCATGTACGGAGCATAATCGCATGATTCGACTAAAGTGCCTCAAACAAGTATTAGACCCGGACTTCTGGGAGCCCGAAAACGACGGGAATGTTTATGTAGAAGTATCTCTGCACGAAGTAAAACACAAAGGTAACACCACGTACAGAGTCGCAGTCTGGAACAGTGACGATCTTGGCAGAGAGATCGACGTTGCTACGTACGAGGAAGCAGCAGTAATATTTCACTCCATTCTGGAAGAAGACTTGATCTCAGACGAGTTTCTCGAAAAGAAAGGATTTTACGGGGCTTAACCCAATCATAAGTTTAACGAATAGGTGACATCATGAGTAAGAAGAGTATTGCGCGATTGTTGGTTGAATTGAAAACGTTAGTTAAGCAAATCGAGACAGCGAAGGTGAACTCCGTGTTCGTCGGCAACGCTCGCAGAAATGACGGTATGCCGCAGGTCATGGGGCGGACGGAGACAGTCAACGAGTTAGAAGAAATTATTAGAGAGCGGTATCAACAGATCACAGACCTGATTGCGCGGCATACGCGGATTAAGTCTGCAATAACGTTGTCAAACGCAACAACAAGTGTTACCATATGCGGCAAGTCGATGTCAGTGGCGGACGCCATCCACCTCAAACTCCAAATTGAGAGCATTGAGAAGCCTCTGTTAGAAATAATGCGGCGACAATTTGCAGCAGCGGTCGCAACGCATGACAAGCTGGAAGGGAACCTGACCGCCGCCATCGACAAACTAATTGAAGACTCCAGCGGCAAGGACAGAAAGGCCGATCAAGACGGCTTGAGAAACGCAATTAGTATGAAGCAGAAGATGGGGTCGCCTATCTTGGTAGACCCTCTCAAGTTGCGAGAGCAGATCGAAGCGAAGCAGAAGTACATCGAAGAATATCTGGCGGAAGTAGATTTGGCATTATCGGAATCTAACGCCAAAACCGAGTTGGACGTTTGATAGATGTAGATGTATACGAGCGCGGATACCTCCGCGCCTTGCGGGCTACCGCCTGACCTAAGACCAACGCGGTTTTAGGTTTGCATCAGTTAATGGTTTTTCTGTACGTAACAGACCATTAGCCGAAATGTAGCAGTTGGAAGTGTAACAACTAGCATTAACCCATGACGTGCCGAACGTGATAAAACTACCCTTCTGTGACTGGCGGAAGTAAAATTCCAGTCACCTTTTCGCCTAATAAGCGGCCAGTTCCTGTTCATGAAAAACAGAAACCATAAATCTAAAAGCAGCAGGTCGAGAGTTCGAGTCTCTTCGTGGGGTACGCCCCGCGTAGCTCAATTGGCAGAGCAGCAGCCTAGATACTCGTAGTGCTAAAAGCTAAGAGTTAAAAGATTAGGTTCAAAGTTATAACGATCAAGACCTCAGGTTCAAAAGGTAAAGGCTCAGACGTCAAAGC
>JAIFLK010000094.1 GCA_020049115.1 Chloroflexota bacterium
GATACCGAGAGAAGGTTCTCGACCTCCAAATAAAAAAGGAACCGATTAGTCATGCAAACGCCAAAAACATTCTTAGTTGTGCCGTCTGTCAAATTGCCACGATTTGGGGACAAGTTGCTTTCCTTGTTTGCCCAGCAGGATCCAATGCAGCACCCAGAAGCCGTCATTATTGATTTGGAAGACAGTGTCCCACCAGAGAAAAAAAATGAGGGACGCCGTTTGGTTTCAGAATTTTTGCAATCCTCTTTGTTTGGGCAGATCGCTTCCCGTGGGATTTGGTTGGTTAAAACCAACGACATGCAAACCCCGTATATTTCTGAAGATCTTGTAATGCTTCGAGCCATGACCGAACACTATCCTAATATTGGACTGGCGTTGCCTAAGATTAACGAGATTTCCGAAATGGAGGAGGCTTTGAAGCGGTCTAACACCTTGCCGAAATATAGTTTACCTACGCTTGAAACAGTTCAAGGTTTTGCCAATCGCGATATTCTGTTCAAAAATTGGGCAACACTTGGTATCCGTTTTTTTGCCTTTGGTGCTGGTGACATGAGTTATGATTTGGATGTGGAAAGGGATTATTCCATTGCGATATTGAATTTTGTGTTGATTTCCATCCTCGTTTCTGCAAAGATAAACCAGATTGATTTCGTGGACTCTCCAAGCCGTCTGATTCCGTCCAAGGAGCCTCACGTTGCAGAGCAGGTCGAAAAAGAGTGCCGTTATGTGTTTCAGAATGGGGGGCGGGGAAAAATCGCCATTCATCCATCGCAACTACCGATCATCAACCGCGCCTTTTGCCAATCCGATGTTGAACATGCTCAGGTTCTTGTTGACCTCTTTGACTCTAATACCGAATCGAGAGCGCATGTTGACCCGTATACCCATCAATATGTGGGTACTCCATCTTACAAACAGGCACAACAGATTTTGACCAATAGTCAAAACTCAGTTTGAGAATTTCAAATATAATGTTATTTTTTATAACACCTCAGCCCTGTCTTAAGACGACCATGTCATACCTGCACGTTTTAAGGAGAATGATAAGGTCATAAGCAAAAGTTTTGCGGACTATTTTTAGCCATTATAGGGCTTAAAGCCTTATAATGGCTTCCGCAAAATTTATGTTCATCTACTCATGGTCATAAGACAGGGCTGAGGTATTACGTTTTTTTAGTAAAGGGTGGTGTAATGTTACTAGATTTAGCATTATTTTCTGCAATTTCCTATATTGTCTATCAATTCTATCAACAATCTGGAACTCAGCCTGACTTGAAAACCAGCCGACATCTTGAGATACCTGAATCGAGTATGATCAGGGAAAAGATTGATGAGGTCTTACAAGATATATCCCCATCCGTTGGGATAGAGCAAAAACATCTTAAGCATATAACGAAAAACAATACGGATTTAGTCGTAGCATCTGTGGGGTTGACGACTGCATTTGTTGGAAAAATTTATCCACCCAGTGCTTTGTTAAGCATTCCCTGTGCGCTGTATGCAACACGTCGTAGCAATAAAAGAACCCTGAAATTGACACTCAAGGGAAAAACCGATGTTGATACAATGGTCTCAATTACAATCGTTGGCTGTTTGGCATTTGGGTATTATGCGGCGGCAAGTTGGTTCGCCATAATGTCGGTGTTAGCCACACGATTGCTGATGAAAGTCGTTCACGATTCAAGCCATCACCTTATTCATGATTTTGGGCAACAGCCTAATATGGTATGGAAAATAATTGATACAGTAGAAATCCAAGTACCCATAAATTCGTTACAAGAAGGTGATCACATCGTCGTGAATGCAGGGGAAATGATCCCCATTGATGGATTGGTCGTGAGTGGTGTTGCGATGATTGACCAACATGTTTTGACGGGAGAATCCAAACCCGTCCAGAAACAACCCGATGATGTCGTTTTTTCTTCTACCCTCATCATATCAGGTCAATTGCATATCCAAGTACAAAAAACCGGGCAAGATACTGTGGTTGCAAAAATCATCCATATTCTCAACAATACCGTAGATTTCAAATCAACAACTAGCTTACGCGCAGAAAAATTGGGCAAAAAATTGGTCAATCCCATTCTGTTGTCCAGTTTGGTTGCAATGCCCATTATCGGGGTCAATAGCGCATTGGCAATCATTGCCGCACATCCCAAGAATAAGTTGATTGGCATCCCACCCATTAGTATTTTGAGTTACTTCAACCTAGCATCCAGACAGGGAATTTTAATCAAGGACGGGCGTTCCTTGGAGTTGTTGACTCGTGTGGACACGATTATATTTGATAAAACAGGCACATTGACTGAAAATAGTTTCTGTACCAGTCGCATTTACTGTTTTGCCGATTATGACGAGAATGATATTCTGGCATATGCCGCTGCCGTTGAGCGGCATCAGAAACATCCCTTAGCCAATGCGATCTTGCAAACCGCAAAGGAGCGTGGTATTGAGGTGCCTGATTTACAGCAGTGCGAATGTCGGTTCGGTCATGGTCTGATTGCACAGGTTGAGGGCAAGACTGTGCATGTGGGTAGCCAGCAATTTATTCTGGCATCGAAGATTGATATCCCCAAGTTGGATTTGGACATAACAGAACATTTCAATCTAGTGATGGTAGCCATTGATGAACAACTTGTGGGAGCTATTGAGTTGCAAACCTTGATACGACCAGAAGCAAAGGCAGTCATCCAACGCCTGAAACAGCGTCCCAACATTCGCTCTCTCTATATTTTGTCTGGAGACACCGAATTGGCTACCCGAACCATGGCTGAAGAACTGGGTATCAAAAATTATTTTGCGGAGGTTATGCCAGACCGTAAAGCCGAAATTATTGAAAAGTTGCAACAGGAAGGTCATTTCATCTGCTATGTCGGTGATGGTGTCAACGATTCGATTGCGCTAAAAAAATCGCAGATGTCAGTTTCGTTACGTGGAGCTTCGACCATCGCTACCGACACAGCTCAGGTTGTTTTGATGGACGGAGGCATTGATCATCTGAACACCCTATTTGATTTGGCAGAACAGTTCAATAAAAACATGAACACCACTTTAATCTTGACCGTCATTCCTTCCATAGTCGGGGTTACGGGTGCTTTATTTCTACATTTTGGGGTATTGCCGATAGTGATATTGAATACCGCTGGAGTGGTTATGGGCACCCTAAATGCAGTTTCACCCTTATTACGACAAAATAGAGCTACATCAATAGTTAGGAGACATTAAATGTTTGCTCCCCCTCCCATAACCCAATCCCGCATTTTTGCAACGTTGCCGACATCTATGGATCTTTCACATAGCGGTCAGGTATCCTCATGGCTGGAGAAACGAGCCTATCATCCGAAAACAATGGGTTCGTTTCTTGAAGGGCCCGCTTTTGATCGGTCAGGAAAACTCTACTGTGTCGATATTGCCTATGGCAGAATCCTCACTGTTGATACTCAAGGGCAGTTTACCTGTTTTTTGGAGTATGATGGTTGTCCGAATGGGTTGCAAATCCACCGAGATGGTCGGCTGTTCGTCACCGACCATGACCGAGGTCTGCTGGTCATTGATCCACTGAACCGAACGATAACGACAGTGCTGACACAGGCGTTCGGGGAGCCATTTAAAGGGTTAAACGATCTGGTATTCGCCAACAATGGCGATTTGTATTTTACCGACCAGGGACAATCAGGCTTACAAGATCCTTCGGGACGCTTGTTTCGATTGAAGGCTGATGGCGAATTGCAATTACTCCTCCATTCGATTCCCAGTCCCAACAGTCTCGTGCTGAATAGAGACGAAACAGCACTATTTCTTGCCGTGACCCGAGCAAACGCTATCTGGCGTGTGCCTATCCCCCAGCAACATCAACCAACCAAAGTCGGCGTGTTTATTCATCTTTCTGGTGGGGGAGGACCAGACGGCCTAGCAATGGACAGTGAAGACAATTTATATGTCACTCAGCCCATTTTGGGATGTGTTTGGGGATTTGACCGCTACGGTGAACCAATGCTTCGCATCAATTCTTGCACAAGCAGTCGGATGCTGACCAATATCGCTTTCGGCGGCGAGTCAGACAAAACGCTTTTTATTACAGATGCCTACCAGGGGGTGATCCAATGTGCTGACTTGCATCATTCTGGGCAGACGCTTTTTTCTCACCGTTGATGCCAACCATCAAAAAGGAGGTGATATAGCAATCCAGCTAAATTTTGACTATGTTTAAACCTCACAGCTCTTAAAGAGCTGTGAGGTTTTGGCAAAAACTTTTCTGGACAGCTTTATCAAATCTTTGCGCCCTGCGTCTTGGCGTTGAAGTTTTGCCCTTCGTAAATATCCCTAAATCTTGACCACAATAATGGTCAAATCATCATGCAATTCCGCCTCACCGACAAACTCAACCAGTTGATATTGTAAATGCGCCATCATGTTGGCCGCGTTATCCTGCGGGCCATGTTTGACGGCGGCCTCGAAACGGTCAAAGCCAAACATTTCTTTAGTAGCATTGTGCGCCTCAATCACCCCATCACTGGTCAAAATAACCATATCGCCCGAAAACAATTCCAGCGTTAATTCAGCATAGCTTAACTCTGCACCTAAACCCGAACCCAACGGCAACCCGCCCACCTCTAGCCACTCCACCTGCCCCCCCACCCGTTTGATGATGGGCATAACACACCCCGCATTGGCAACATTAAGCGTATATGTTGAGTCACTTTCCCACGTATCGGTGACAATGGCGGGAAAAATATGGCTAATCTCCAGATAAACCAAAGCACAATTTTGATGAGTGGTTTGAGTATATTCACGCACCACTTTATTCATTCTTGCCAATAATTCTTTAGGGGCTAATCCATGCCCCACAATGGTACGAAATGAAGCTAACGTCACGGCCATTAATAACGCGGCGGGCATGCCCTTGCCTGAAACGTCACCAATCGTTAGGGCATAACGCAAGGTCGGCTGCTCATCTTGGCTTAAATCAAAGGCATGGTAAGCATATAAATCCCCGCCGACTTCCCGCGCCGATTCGGTATAACATAATACATCTAAACCTAACCAACTCGGTTGTGGCGAAGGCAATAAATTTTGTTGAATGGTGTGCGCTAAACTTAATTCCTGCTCCACTGCCGTCAGGCGCAATAATTCTTTATCCATCTCCTTCTGCTCGGCATAAAGCCGAATGGCCTCATCACGCGCCTGTATCAGCCGTTCTTCACGGTCTTGTAATTGGCTAATCATCTGATTAAAGGCAATCGCCACTTGCCCAATCTCATCCTCACTATCCACCGCCACCTGCGTTTGCCAATCGCCACGCCCAATTTTGTCTACGCCTTGCCGCAGTTGCTCCATGGGCTTAAATATTAAACGGTTTAAGTAATTCGCAGTAAATAACAGCCCTAAGACGACAAAAAATAAAATCCCTAGCCCAAAATAGAGCGACGTTTGGCTAACTGTACGCGCCTCACTTTGAGAAATTTCCGTCACGACTATCCAAGTAGTATTGGGGATAGCCCTGGTTAAACCCACCACCGCATGGTTATCCAAATTAACAAAATTACCCTGCCACTCAAAATGAGGCGATTGAGCAATCTGAACAAACTCGGGTTGCGCCGAAATATCCTTAGTGGCTAAAACAAGGTCTTGGTTAGGATGCGCTACAATGTCGCCACTTTGGTTGATGATATAAATACCACCCGTTTGCCCAAAATGAATTTGACTCACTACCTGCCACAACACATTAATGTAGAGCCGCGCCGCCACCACCCCGCCATCAGGCGTAGGCATGGCAATCACCAAATGAGGCTCACTGCCCGCCGACAAATGCATGTCCCCCAAATAAGGTTGCCCCGCTTGAGCTTCCAAAAACCAGCTAGATTGAGCCATCGTAAAGACATTATCTAGCACAGCAACCTCATCTTTAGCATGGGCCGTAGCCACCACTTGCCCCGCTTTATCTAAACGAATGATTTCCAATAAAGTGGCATCTTGTTGTAAAAACTGGGTTAAATGTCCGGGGTGTTGCTCTAAATAAGTGGGGTCTAACAAGCCAATTAAGCGAAGGTTGGCTTGAACCCGATGAATAAAATTGGCGACGGTTTTAGCGGCATTATCAGCCGCCTCCGCTTGCCGCCCTTGCCAAGCATTTTCTTCAAACCGCGAAAGCAAATAATAGCCACCTGCACCAATAGCCAGTAAGGCAATAATAGCCACACTACTCAATCTGAGCAGAATAAGCATGCGATGTTGAAGGGTCCGAGGTTGTGGCTGTCTGGTCAAAGTCGGTGAATGACTCCTAGAATTGTGTCAAAGTAAAAAAAGACCCACCCATTACTGGAGGTAGGTCTGAATAATAAGTTATATTACAAATAAAACATGGACTAACTCACCGCCAACTTAGCGACGGTCACGCCGTCGCCACCTTCGCCCAACTCGCCTGTGGTATAGGAAGAAACCAGAGCATGAGTATTGAGCGTTTGGCGCACCACTTGCCGCAAAACCCCACTGCCTTTGCCATGAATTATCCGCACCCAAAGCAAGCGCGCCAGATAAGCTTTATCCAAATAAGCATCCAAGGCTTGCAACGCGTCCTCGGTCACTTGGCCGCGTAAATCCAACTCCATGCCAGGTGATTCGGCTTCGGGCATACGCACCGACTGCTCAACTTGCGCTATCGTTTTATGTGACCCTTTCTTACGCAATTCAAGATTAGTCAGTGGCACTGTCATGCGAAAATGACCTAATTGCACCTCAGCCTGTTTCCGTTGCAAGGCAATGACTTCCCCTTCCATGTTATATTGTGGAATAAAAACCGTATCCCCTGGGCCAATCATGGGTGGAAGTTTTTTGACTTGGGGCAACTGTGGTTTAGGTTGCAGCCGATTAGACAGGGTTTCCAATTGTTGGTCAATCTGCGCCATGTTCTCAACAGGTTGATCTTCGACCTGCACCGCCGAGCGCGTCTGTGCTTCCGCTAAAGCTGCCTCAGCCTGCTGCTGCAACGCCCGAATCTGTTCCCGCGCCGCTTTAATCTCGCGCCGCGCATCCTCGCGCGCCGAACTTAAAATATCCTTACGTTCCTTATCCACCTCCGCCAACCGACTTTGTAACTCTACGGTTTGCTGTTCAGCCTGCTGGCGTAGTTGTTGCGCCGAGGCCATTTCAGCCCTGATTTCCCCTAACATGGCTTCAATTTGTTGCGATTCCGCGCCCACCAACCCCTGCGCCCGTTGAATAATGGGGTCAGACAAGCCCAACCGTTGGGCAATACTAAAAGCATTAGACGCACCCGCCAAGCCCATTAATAAACGGTAAGTCGGACGAAGACTGTCCAAATCAAACTCCATGCTGGCATTAACCACGCCGAGGGTCGTATGTGCATAGGCTTTTAACTCAGAATAGTGAGTCGCCACAAAAGTTGTCACTTGTTGCTCTAACAAATGACCTAAGATGGCCTGGGCTAAGGCTGAACCCTCAATGGGGTCGGTGCCTGCGCCCAATTCATCAAAAATGACCATTGAATGGTCATCACATCGGTTCAAAATCTGCACAATATTCGTCATGTGGCCCGAAAAGGTGGAGAGGCTTTGTTCAATCGATTGCTCATCGCCAATATCGGCTAAAATGTGATTAAACACGGGCAACCGCGCCTCAATCGCGGGCAACCATAGCCCCGCCTGCGCCATGAGAGCCATGAGGCCAATAGTTTTCAGCGAGACCGTTTTGCCGCCCGTATTGGGGCCAGTGATGACCAAAATATGGGTGTTATTAAGGAGTTTAACATCTATCGGGACAGCAGTTTTCGGGTCGAGCAAGGGATGGCGCGCCCCTGTTATCTGGAAAAAGGGGCGGTCATCTTGCTCTTTCAAGGTGTGACGCGCCTCTGGCAGCCAATCTACCAGGGTAGGCGCGCTGGCTTTAATGGCCAGGGCATATTTCGCTTTGGCAAAGGCCAAATCCAAATCGGCCAACGCGCTCACCGTATGTTTGATGGCCGCGCTATGGTCAGAGACGAGTAGCGATAATTCCGCCAAAATTTTGCGAATCTCTTCCGTCTCATCTAATTGGAGTTGCCGCCACTGATTATTGAGTTCCACCGTGACCATTGGCTCAATAAACAGGGTCATACCGCTACCACTTTGGTCATGCACAATGCCTTGCACTCGCCCCTTAAACTCGGCTTTCACGGGGACAACATACCGCCCTGCCCGTTGCGTAATAATGGCATCTTGCAAATAAGGCGCGGCAGAGGTCACGAGGCGATTCAGCTTTTCCATGAGCCGCCCATGTACCACCTCTAACTCGCGGCGAATCCGCGCCAGGTTCGTGCTGGCACTATCACGAATTTCGCCCCGTTCATCAATGACCTGACTAATTTGGTTAATCACGCCAGGGCATGGCTCAATTCGTTGGGCAATGTCGGCCAGACGCGGATAATCGCTCTCTAGTTTTATAATGATCCGTTGCAATTCACGCGCCGCAATGAGCGTTTGCTGAATGGAAATTAGTTCATCCACCATGAGAATGACCCCACGTTGGGCGCGCTCGGCAAATGGACGCACATCCCTGGCTCCGCCCACCGTCACATTCATTTTAACCGCGAGTAACTCAACCGCTTCGCTAGTTTCAATTTGGCGCGTGGCGGCCTCGCTGTAAAATGGCGTGGGTTCTAAGGCTAGAACCAGCTCTTTACTGGCGGAAAACATGGCATATTTGGCTAACCGTTCTAAAATTTTAGCAAATTCAAGAGTTTTTAATTGCATGAATGACTGAAAACTTAAGCAACGAATTGCACGAATTAAACGAATTGGCTTATTTTTAATTCATAAAATTCGTCCACTTGTAAATTTTTAGGTGATATACGTTTGGAACAGACAGGAATGTCTGTTCTACTGTTGATTAGGTAGGTCAGACATTCTTGTCTGACCAAACCATCACCGTATTATTTACAGGTGAAAATTCGTTTAATTCGTTGCAAAAGCAGTTTGTTTAGGTAAATCTAGTGTCTCGTCAAGCGTGATTTGTTGAGTCATCAGGTGACTAGAAGTCACCTGATGACTCAACAAATCACACTTGACAGGACACTAGGTCTTTAACGTACACTAATGAAATTCACCATGCTTTCTAAAATGATGGCATAACTCGGTCTAAAAATAGTCACCGACAAGTTAAGGTAAAGTAAGACATTATTAAGCAAGGTGTTAACAATGTAAGAACGACGCATACTAAAAGCCAAATTAGCAAGTGCGCCCGCTGGGGCTAAACTCGGTTGCAAAATAAATTGGAGCATCCCAATGATGATAGACCACCATAAAATGGCTAAAACGACCCCCATAAACATGCCCACAATCAAGTTCAATGGCCCTAAGATATACCGTTGTAACATTGGCTCATCTAGCCCCTCTTTTTCCCGTTTCTTCTTACGTTTCATTTCGGCTTTTTTACTGGCCTCCTCACTCTCAGGCGGAAAAACTAAATAGAGAATGATAAGCCTAACCGTATGAAAAAAGATGCCAAATAAGAGGAAAAAAGCCAGGGTATCGCTGACCTCAAAAGACCAACTCTGGAATAATCCTTTGATAATACGGTGGCTTAAAGGGGTATAAAGCCATAAAGCAATCACAATACCAAGCCAAAGACTCATGGCCGAGACGATTTGTGGCACGGCCCCACGGCTCATGCCATATAAGCCCGAAATCAAAAAAATAACTAACAATAATAAATCTAACTCATTTAAGAATCCAAATTGCATTATGTATTCCCTCGTTATAAAGTTAAAGTTTTAGGGCTTTCGCTTATAAGTACCCAAGCAAAAGTTTTGCGGACTAATTTTAGCCTTTATAAAAGCTACCGCAGAATTTATGCTCACCTACTTAATCCGTTTTAACGGCTTTAGAGTGGGAAATTTTTATTTTGACCAGCGAAAATAAAATTTTCCCACTCCTAAAGCGAAAGTCCTAACATTAATGAATTACGTACTTTTTTCACTATTGGTCTCACGACCAAAATGGGGGCGTTCTGGTTCATCTTTCATGGTGAGTTTACCCTTAAAAAAGGCTTCCTCATCAAGCAAAAAACTGCCCACAATGACATCACCCCACACTTTACCGCTGCTTAAAATTTCCAGCCGTCCCAGCGCGGTAATGTTTCCCGTCACGGCACCGCTCACAGAAACGTTTTCGGCCTCCAAGTTGGCGGCCACTTTAGCCTCTGGCCCCACCACAATATTACCCACCGTTTTTATCAACCCCTCATCACACACGCCATCAATCCGCACACTGCCATCACAAATCAACGTTCCCTTAAAATTGGTGTTGGGGCCGATAAATGTTTCCACTTTATCAACGGGTGTCCCTCTAATACGACCTAGCATAGTTGTCTCCTACGAAATAATTACCCAAGATAAATTAGGCGTTGTATAATGGCTAACATGCAGTAAGAAAATTAGCATGTCATATTTTACCAGATATTGAGTTATTTGTCAGTTGTCCTTGGTGAGTTGTTGACAATAAGATTTACGCAGGAGTGCGATGGCTTTAGCCATTTCGCAATGGCTAAAGCCGCCGCACTCCTGCAAATGACCGATACCCCACGCCCATGAAAATCGCTCTCGCTCACGACTGGCTCAATCAAATGGGCGGTGCAGAGAAAGTGCTAGAATGTTTAGTCACCATGTACCCCACCGCCCCGATATTTACTACCATTTATGCCCCAGATTTAATGCCTGCTGCCTATCGCCAGTGGGACATTCGCCCGACGTGGCTGAATAACGCCCCCGCCATACAACGACATCATCAGCCTTATCTGCCGCTGTATCCTCTAGCGGTGCAGAGCATGGATTTTAGCGGCTATGACCTGATTTTATCCAACAAAAGCGGCTTTATTCATGGCCTACGCCACACCGCCAACCAACGACATATTTGTTACTGCCTCGCACCCACGCGTTATGTTTGGCAATATGAAGGCTATGCCACACGAGAAGGGTTTGGGCGGTGGCTGAGTCTACTGATGCAGCCCTTGATAAGGCAATTGCAACGGTGGGATTTTAAGGCGGCGCAACAAGTGGACTATTTTATTGCTATTTCCAAAGAAGTGCAAGCCCGCATCCAACGATATTACAACCGAGAGTCAGTCATCATCTACCCGCCCGTAGATACTAGCCTCTTTCAACCCACGCCCGCGCCCACGGCCGATTATTATTTGGTCGTCTCGCGACTAATTCCCTACAAGCGGATTGATTTGGCGGTGCAAGCCTGTACGCGGCTCAATCAACGGCTGATTGTAGTGGGCGATGGCCGCGACCGCGCCGCATTGGAGGCCCTGGCGGGGCCAACAGTTGAGTTTAAGGGGCGATTGCCCCTAGCCGAGGTCATTGAATTAATGGCACATTGTCGCGCTTTTTTATTCCCTGGCTTTGAGGATTTTGGCATTGCCCCCGTGGAGGCACAAGCGGCGGGACGACCTGTCATTGCGTTTGCTCAAGGCGGGGCGTTAGATACAGTTATCCCAGGACTAACGGGTCTTTTTTTCTACACGCAAACGGTGGACGCGCTCATGGCAGCCATGCAACAATTAGCAACTATGCCCTTTGACCCCATAATAGCCCGCCGTAATGCGGAGCGGTTCGCGGTGGCGCGCTTTGAGGCAGAAATACGGGCGTTTATTGAGCAGGTGCAA
The DNA here is from genome assembly GCA_020049115.1 of Chloroflexota bacterium. Taxonomy (GTDB): domain Bacteria; phylum Chloroflexota; class Anaerolineae; order 4572-78; family J111; genus JAIFLK01. The sequence continues at coordinate 11,662 of JAIFLK010000094.1, forward strand.
AATCAACCTCACCCCCGCCCCTCTCATATGTAGGAGAGGGGAGACAAGATACTCCTTCTCCCGTTGGGAGAGGGTTGGGGTGAGGGGGTATTGCCCTACTTTGCTTGGCTGAGGCGGTTGAGTTGCCACATGGAGAGGCGGAGGCAAATGAGCGTTAATAATGTGTAAAATATTACATAGACTAGCCAAGGGGTTGGACTTAACAACCACCCACTATTAGAACTAACGGGAGAACCATCAATAAAGAAAAGCCCTTGATTAGCTTCATATATGGTGGCCGAAGACCCTGCCGCCATTAAGGGATTTAAGCTGGCGACTAAACCCCAGCCATAAAAATTGATAACATCTTGGACGGAATTATTGCTTTCAAAGATAATAGAAACAGTAATACTGAGCATGGACATTAACAACGGCGGAATAATAAAGAGGACGGGTAACATCATGCCATAAATAACCATCATCGTGGTGGTGATGCCTTTGGTGAAGGCGGAGGCAGTTAGTCCTAGCGCAGTAAAGCTAATCGACGTAACTAATAGAAAGATTAAGGTGACGATGGCAACAGAAAAGCTAATTCCGTGCAGGGCGTAGCAAATGAGTAATAACACCCAAATTGCGGCCAGGGGTATGAGTAACGTTACTAAGACGCTCATCATTTTACCTAAGATGATCGCCTCGGAGGGCAGCAAGGTGATGAGTAGCACCTCTAACGTTTGCCGTTGACGCTCACTTGAGATGAGGCTGGCTGACATGGTGGGGGCAAAAAGAATAAGCAATATTAGGGTCAACATGACCGTGGCATAGGCGGCGGCTTTGGCAAATAAAGGTAACGCTTGGGTGAAAAAAGTCTCAATGAAGGGTTGGATAATCTCCCAAGTTAAGTTATCCATGATGGCTTGGGGGTCTTGCACATATAAAATGAGGCTAAAACTGACCGCCATGAGTAACGAATACCCTATCATTAAGATGACAGGGCTATAAACCAGGGCTGTTAGAGCCAGGGAGACAATTAATCGCCAATCGGCGCGCCGCCCGTAGAGGCTGTAATAAATGATAGGATTTTGGCGTAACGCATTGAATAGGAACATGGCAACCTGTGGAGTTGTAATCGCTGCTGGAGTCCAAATCTAAAGATTTGGACTCCAAGTCATGAGTGTAATGTAGATGCGATAAAGTGGCAATTATGACTTATCGACGAGGAAACGTTGCCAAATATCCTCATAAAGTTTCTCCTCAGCTGGAGTAAGGGGTTGGAAAATGTGAGCGTCATGTAACTCTTCATTTGTAGGATAAATGAAGCGGTTATTGAGAATTTCGGGTTTGAGATAGGCTTTAGCAGCTTCATTGGCGGTGGCATAACCAAGCGGGCCATAAATATCAGCGTTGACTTGGGGGCGCAATAAAAAATTAATGAAGAGTTCGGCGGTATATTTGTTCGGGCTATTCGTGGGAATGGTAAAATTTTCGCCCCATAAAATCGTGCCTTCGGCAGGTAAAATGTAGGTAACGGCACTAATTTCTTGTTGCGCGATTTGCATATCATTGACGTAGCCAAAAGCCACGACTGCCTTACCACTCACTAAAAGGGGAGCAGCAGTGCTTTCGTCATAATCCTCAATAAAAATCACATGCGGGCGGAGTTCTAATAGCTTTTTAAGTACCGCAGCCAACTCAGTGGGGTCTTTAGAGTTGGCCGAATAACCGAGTGAAACTAAGGTTGCGGCGATAAAATCACGCGGTGCGCCACGCCAAATGGCAACTTTACCTTGTAGGTCAGGTCGCCACAGGTCGGCCCAACGGGTGATGGGAGGTTTGACTAAATCCCCCCGCACCACTAAACCCGTTGTTCCCCAATGGGCAGGAATAGCATGTTTATTGCCAGGGTCATAGGCCAGGTCACGAAAATTGAGGGCAATATTTTTAAGATTGGAAACAACGCTAGGGTCAATCTCGGCGAGAACGTTATCGTCTACGAGTGATTTTATCATCCGATTGGGTATCAGCACAACATCATACACCTTGCCCGCCCGTACATTAGCGGCACCTTCTTCTTCCGATTCATAGCCCTCGTAATTCACTTTGACTCCAAATTCGGCTTGAAACGCATCTAAAACGCCTTGAGGCAATTCATCGGGCCAACCATAATAGGTAATTTCTTTAGCCAAAAGGGGTGGCGTGGGGGTTGGTGCGACGGTTGGGGTAGCAGGGCTACAGGCTGTTAAAACCCAGACTGCAATAATAAGAACTATTTTTAGATGATTCATGTATACCTCCAGATTTATATAGATACTGTGTTGTCATGAACAGACAGGAATGTCTGTTCTACCGTAGGTCAGACATTCTTGTCTGATTTATTGGGAACATACAAGGACTTACGCCAAACCCTCACCCATATGGCGAGGGAGTAAAACGTCCTTCCCTTTGGGGGGGACTGAGGGGAGATTTTGCTTTTTTGCGTAAACTCAATAGACATTATACCAATTTAGGGTTTTTGTAGGGGCAATGCCTTGTGCTTGCCCCCATTGTGGGCAGGGACAAGCCCTGCCCCTACGAAATAACACCTCATTTTTT
>JAIFLK010000393.1:0-14222 GCA_020049115.1 Chloroflexota bacterium
TTAAACTCACTTGACTCGGCTATGGCTTACATTATAATACTCTTAGTGATATTAGAAAAGTCAAGATTTACCTAAATGACTTAACTCAATTTAGAGTTAGCCGACAGTATTATCGCCGTCAACGGGGTCACAACTGTCGCCTAACCGCCATAAAGGAAGGAGTGCCATGACCACCACCCTATTTGCTAAAGATATTACATTAAATGAAATAGAAAGCCGCTTCAACCTTTCATTGAATGAGGCGAGTGATTTTTTCCCTGAATGGCAATTGCCATCACCTGAAATTACGTCTCAAGAAAAAGTGTGGCTGGATAAAGTCAAAGCCAGCTATATGCACTTAAGCAAATATCCTGTAATGCTAGAAAATGCCGTCCAGATTACGGTTTTATCGCCTTTGCTGCACTTGTCTAATTTATTATTGCCCCCATTTCAGTTAAAAACCGAAACCTCGGTCATGATTTCTACGGCCGATGACGAAATACGGATTGAAGGTCGCATTGATATTTTGACAGTTAAAGATAGCTTTTGGGTGTTGGTGATTGAATCAAAACGGGCTGAATTATCCGTCAAAGTGGGCTTTGCTCAGATTTTGGCCTATATGTTAGCCACGCCCACGCCCGATAAACCCTGTTTTGGCTTAATCACCAATGGCAGTAGTTTTGTGTTTGTAAAATTGGTCATCAATGAGACCCCGCAGTATGCCATGTCTCACATGTTTGACCTAGTGAACCCAGGGAATGATTTGTATACCGTGTTGGGTATTCTTAAAAATATTTGTCAATTAATTTAATTTGTCCTCAATAACGATTTCAGAACATAAAGCCCCCGCAAGGATAACCTTACGGGGGTTTTTTCGTAATACAGGCTTAAGCAGTCCAGAAAAGTTTTTTCCACCCTAGAAATCCGATGTCTTGAAGACATCGGATTTTTAGGGCGGAAACTTGCCTGGATCACTATAAGATGTCGCCGTATCAGGTTGACTCTAATGAAGGGGTCAGGTATTATCATCTCATGCCTAAACTCAAAGCACTCTTCATTATTCTCCTATTGCTGCCCATTTTTAGTATATTACTCCGCCATCTCCCCGCTAAATTGCCTTGACTGGCAGGTAGTGCTATATTTATGAAGTTGCTCTGTCTTACTATTATTAACATGAGGCCAAAATAGATGACTTTATTACTAAACTCCCTTATTCTAACATTTTATTTCATTGTTTATGGCCTAGTGCATAGCTGGTTAGCCAGTTTATCATTCAAACAGTGGCTACGCGAACAATTAGGCGATGACCTCATGCGCGGTTATCGCCTGAGTTACAATATTTTCGCGCTGATTAGCCTACTCCCCTTCTTTATATTACAAGCCACCCTCACCAACCCTAAATTATACACTATCCCTTCACCCTGGCGGTGGCTCATGGTCATGGGACAACTCCTCGCCCTTATCGGCGCGACCATCACGCTATGGCAAACAGGAGCAGGCCATTTTTTAGGTATCTCACAAGTGATTAAGGCCGCCGTCACTGAAAATACCCCGTTGAATATTAGCGGCTTTTATCGCTGGGTGCGTCATCCTCTCTACTTTTTCGGCCTATTATTTATCTGGCTCTCACCCGTGATGTATCTTAATCAACTCATCGGCTATCTCCTTTTTAGCCTATATTTTTATTTCGGTTCAATCTATGAAGAGCGCAAATTGGTGACCGAATTTGGGGAACTTTATCAAAATTATCAACAAGAAGTGCCGCGATTATTTCCCTATCTAACTAAAAAGAGCTAAATATCACCTTGAACCACTTGCCCCGCGTCAATATTTTGGGTGTTGGTATCCACGCCATCACTCGCCCCCAAGCCTTGCAACAAATTTCTGCCTGGATTAGCCAGCAACAACGACATTATATTTCAGTTTGCACCGTCCACACCATCATGGAATGTCAACAGAGTGCCACCCTCCGCCAAGTTGTCAACCAGGCGGGCCTCGCCACACCTGACGGCATGCCACTCGTTTGGCTCAGTCAAAAGCAAAGTGGCTTACCCGTCAGCCGCGTTTATGGGCCTGATTTAATGTTAGACCTGTGCGCTTTATCAATTGAGCGAGGGTATCGCCACTATTTTTACGGCGGTCAAGTGGGTCTCCCCCATGAATTAGGCCAAAAACTTCAACAGCGTTATCCTGGTTTACAAGTCGCGGGTAGTTATGCCCCACCTTTTCGAGCCTTAACCCCCGCCGAAGATGACCAGATTATCCAACAAATCAATCAAACTCAGCCCGATATTATTTGGGTTGGCTTAGGCACCCCCAAACAAGATTTGTGGATGGCTGACCACCGCGCCCAACTCACTGCCCCAGTCCTCATTGGCGTGGGCGCGGCCTTTAATATTCATAGTGGACATTTGCGCCAAGCCCCTCGCTGGATGCAAAATTATGGCTTAGAATGGCTCTTTCGCCTCAGTCAAGAGCCACGCCGTTTATGGTATCGTTATCTTATTTATAACCCGTTATTTATCATGTTAATCATGGCGCAAATGTTAGGCTTAAAACGATATAAATTAGATAAGCCCACAACCTGACTTTGGATAGGTGCGCGTTTAGTCATCTTACGATATAATAGATTGTACCTTAGTCATCCGATGACTATACTGTACAAGGTCATAAATTAAACTTTTCTGGAGTGCAAACCTAAAGGTTTGCCCCACGATAACCGAGCAAACCTGAAGGTTTGCACTCCAATTTGTCCCCTCGCACAGTATAACTGCAAAATTAGCGAATCCTCATGAACAGCAATCCCCTCCATTGGCTTATTCGCCAAGCCGTCTTCAAATCCATTACGATTTTCTATCGTCAAGTGGAGGTGCAAGGACGAGAAAATTTACCCGCGCATGGGCCACTTATGTTTGTGCTAAACCACCCCAACGGCATTATTGACCCTGTCCTCTTAATGAGCGTGCTAGATAAACCTATCGCTTTTTTAGCTAAAAGTACCCTCTTTGGCAACCCGATAGGTAAAGCGGTCATGGAAGCATTTACGGCCTTGCCCATTTATCGTAAACAGGATGGCGGTGAAAATACCGCTGACCGTAATGAAGCAACATTTGCCCGTTGTCGGAGATTGCTACGACAAGGCGGCGCGATGGCCCTTTTTCCTGAAGGCACCACCCACTCAGCCCCGCAACTTTTACCCATGAAAACGGGCGCGGCCCGTATCGCCCTGGGAACGGAAATTGACGCTAAGTGGCAAGCAGGACTCCAAATTGTGCCAGTGGGTTTGTGGTATGAAAATAAAGCCCTCTTTCGCACAGCCACGTTAATTGTCATCGGTCAACCTTTTGGGTTAATGGATTATGCTCATGACCCGCAAAACCCTAAAACGGTGCAAGAGCTAACAGATTACATTGACTTACGACTTGATGGCGTGGTCTTGCAAGCGGAAAATGCCGAGCTATTAGCGGGCATCCCGTATATTGCCGAGTGGACAAATCCCCATCTCACCTTGCCGCAACAATACGCCTGGTCTGCCAAACTACTACAGACTTATCAACACTTACGCGAGCAACACCCTATGGAAATAGAACAATTTGCTCAAGCGGCGCGCCAATATGCCAAAACTTTAGCCCGTTTAGGAATTAGTAATCCCTGGGCGTTAGAACTCGCGCCCGTCCATCCCCAATATCTATGGCAACTCGCCGTGGGTTTATGGCTCACGACTCCTTTATTTCTACTGGGGTTTCTGCTAAACTATCTTCCCTACCGTTTAGCTGCGCCTTTAGCCACCATGGTGGTTGGGCGCGATGAGACCCAAATTAGTACCGTTAAATTTATTGGCGGCTCCATGTTGGTGCTGCTGGCTTGGGTGATAGAGGCTTTACTTTGTGGCTGGTTTATGGGTGCAGGTTGGGGTTTATTCCTCTTTATTTTAGCCCCCATGCTGGCTTACATAACCTTACTGTGGACTGAACGGTGGCGCGAATTTTATGAATTGGTCTCATGTAAATGGCTCCGTTGGCAACGGCAAGAGTTAGTGCAATCCTTGATTCAACAACGTCAATCTTTAGCCGAGCAGGTCCTTGGCGCAATCCAACAGGTAAAATAAGCATGACTTCACGTATCCTCTTTATTGATGATGAACCCCACATGCAACAGCTCATAGAGCAAATTCTTAGGCAACAGGTAGGCGAACATGCCTATCAGCTTTTTTTTGCCCATGATGGGTTAGAAGCTCTGGCGATTTTACAAGCCAAGCCTGAAATAGAAATTGTGGTGACGGATATTAGAATGCCGCAGATGGATGGGTTAACATTTCTTACCAAAATCAATGAGCTTAAAGCTAAACTTAATCCTGTTTTAACAACAATTATTCTATCTGCTTATAGTGACATGAAAAGTATTCGCAAAGCCATGAACTATGGCGCGTTTGATTTTTTAACAAAGCCCATTGATTTAGCTGACTTAAAAATTACGTTGCACAAAACCATTGAGCATGTTCAACGGTTAAAAGAGGTTAGGGCGCAAGAAAAATTAGCCCGTGAGCGTAAGGAAAGATACCAACGTTTATTTGACGAAGCCCCCGTTGCTTTATGGGAAAATAATTATGCGGCGGTTAAACTTTACCTAGACCATCTGCGGCAAAACGGAGTCAATGATTTTAAGTCCTATTTTGCTGAACACCCTGAAGTTGTACGACATTGTATCCAAGTGATAAAAATTACGGATGTTAATCAGGCCACGCTCAAATTGTATGAAGTCGCACATAAACAAGAGTTGATAAACAATTTGAGTTTTATTTTTCGGGCGGAAACAGAAGCAACGTTCACTGAAATTTTTCTCGCCATCACTTCTGAACAAAAACATCTGGAAATAGAAACCATTACGTATACCTTAACGGGTAATAAAATTCATATTGCTTTAACTTGGTTAGCGGCAGGCCATGAAGCCCACATGTATCATAAAGTTTTGGTTTCGGCCATGGATATTACTGAGCGTAAACACACCGCCCACCTCTTGGCTGATTATAACAAAGCGTTAGCCCAAGCCGTATCTACCCGTACCGCAGAATTGACCGCGACCAATGCCATGTTAGAAAAGGAGGTTGCTAAACGGAAAAAAGCCAAAGGTGCCTTGCAACGACGTAACCGTGAGTTAGAGCTACTTAATCGCGTGAGCCAAATGTTTAGTTCAAGTTTGCAATTAGACCAAGTTCTCAAAACGGTGCTGAGTGAAATTCGGCAAATGTTGAATATTGCGGCAAGCTCTTTTTGGTTAAATGTGCCTGAAACAAATGAGCTAGTTTGCCAATATGCCAATGGCTTAGGCAGTGAAACGGTGATAGGTTGGCGATTAAGTAAAGGACAAGGCGTGGTGGCTGAGGTAGCGGAAAGTGGCGAAACGGCCATTGTGGCCGATGTATTAAATGACCCTCGGCACTATCACCGAGTAGACCAGGCCATGGGCATAACCTTACGGTCACAGTTGAGTTTGCCCATTCGCGCCCAGGGCAAAATTCTAGGGGTTTTAAATTTAGTCGATACGGAAATTGGGCGATTTACGCTTGATGATTTACGATTAGTTGAGCCTATCGCGACTGCGGCCGCCAGTGCCATTCAAAATGCTCGCCTCTTTACCCAGGAACAGCACCAACGCCAAATCGCCGAGAGTTTACGCGAAGTAACGCTCGTTTTGAATAGTAGCCTTGAACGGGACACAGTTTTAGGTGAAATTTTAACCCAATTACGCCATGTGGTACAATACAATGGGGCAGGTATTTTATTACAAAACGGAACAGATTTAGTCGTTTCACGCGGCCAAGTAGAAGATAAAACATTCATTGGCTATCATATTGCGCTTTCATCCCAAGACCCCGCGGCGCGCGTATTTCGCCAACAACAGCCCCTCATTATTGCCGATGTCCATCAAGACCCTCATTGGGAAATCTGGCCTGGGGTGGAGGCGGTTCGTGGCTGGATGGGTGTCCCATTATTGGTCAATCAACAAACCATTGGGGTCTTAGCGGTAGATAATTTTAAGGTCGGGGCTTATAGTGAAGTGGATGCTCAAGTTTTACAGGTTTTCGCTAACCAAGCGGCGATCGCCATTGAAAATGCGCGCCTCTTTGCGATGACTCGCATCACCTTAAATCAGATGAAAACGATTTATAACGCCTCGGTTGCGCTCAGTAGTACCATGGATTTACAACGGGTGCTAGAGCTTATTTTAAGTGAATTACGGCATGTAGTCCCGTATGATAGTGCGTCAGTCCAAGCCATTAGAGATAACAATACCCTGGAAATTATCGCGGGAACGGGCTTTCCTGATTTATCAGCAATTATCGGCATTACCATTGATATAACGGCTACTGGCTATCCTAACGGACAAGTAATAGCCCAACGTGCGCCAATCATTATTACGAATGCCCAAGATTACCTCGGCTTTCAAATTGAACCCCATGTTCACAGTAATGTTCGTTCATGGATGGGGGTGCCACTTTTATTTGGGGAACGATTATTGGGGATGATTGCCATTGACAAACATGAAGTTAATTTTTATACCGACAAATATGCCTTTGTTGCGGTTTCTTTTGCCACACAAGCAGCGATAGCAATGGAAAATGCTCGTCTTTATACGGAAGCTCAAGAAGCTCGTATCACTGCGGAGGAAGCCAATAAAGCCAAAAGTCGCTTTATTGCGAGCATGAGCCATGAGTTTCGGACCCCACTCAATGGTGTTTTGGGCTATACGCAAATGCTTAAGCGAGATAAGAATTTAACCCTAGCACAACAAGAATATTTAGATATTATTCGAAATAGCGGTGAGCATTTACTAACCCTGATTAATGATGTGCTAGACATGTCGAAGATTGAGGCGGGTAAATTAAAACTTAACATTGAGGAATTTAGATTGCCAGTGTTCCTGAAAAATCTGACCCATATTGTGCAAATTCGGGCCGCCGAAAAGAACATTAATTTTATCTATCAACCATACAATTTCACAACAAATGAACCGACCCATTATCTACCAAATGGGGTGTATGGTGATGAAAAATGTTTACGGCAAATTTTAATCAATTTGTTAGGTAATGCCATTAAATTTACCGACCAAGGCGAAGTGCGATTCAAGGTTGGTGTCGTGAATTATCCCCCCATGACATATGTTGACCAACTTCCTAAAATAAAACTCCGCTTTCAAATTGAAGATACGGGAATAGGCATTGCCCCCACCGAGCTAAATATCATTTTTCACCCGTTTGAACAAGCAGGCGACCCGAAACATCAATTGGAAGGCATGGGCTTAGGGTTAGCCATTAGTTACAATTTAGTACAAATAATGGGTAGCAAACTTGAGGTGCAAAGTCAATTAGGTGGCGGAAGTATTTTTTGGTTTGAGTTAGAGTTACCTATCACCTCTCAGGACACACCGAAAAAAATAACTGCCGAAGGTTATAATGTGTTAGGTGTTAAAGGTGAAAAACGCAAAGCCCTCATTGTAGATGATGATAAACTCAACCGAATGTTGCTAACTAGCCTCCTATCGCGACAAGGATTTGAAATTACCGAAGCGACAAGTGGTTACGATGGCTTACATAAAGCCTATCAATTTAAACCCCATGTAATATTGGCTGATTTAATGATGCCCGACATGGACGGCTTTGAAATGACCCGACGTATTCGGGAATCAGCTGAATTGAAAGATACTATTATCATTGCTATCTCCGCCAATGTATTTCCCCACAATCGCCAGGAGAGTTTGATTGCGGGTTGTAATGCTTTTCTACCTAAACCCATTGACACCCATCTCCTATTTGATACCTTAAAACAGTTTCTAAATTTAGAAATGGTCTATGAAAATAGCCCTTCATCGCCCAAAAAATCAAGCCACGAGATAACATCTCCAACGTATCTTAAAACAATGCTCACCCCACCGCCACCCACAGAGTTAAAATTTCTCTTTAATTTGGCGATGATAGGGGACGTAGCAACCATTCAAGAAAAAGCTACTCAAATTGCTGAATTTAACAGCGATTATCAACCCTTTACTAAAGAAATTATTCAGTTAGCCAAGGGGTTTCAATTGAAAAAAATTCGCGAATTGTTACGTATTTACTTAGATTAACCTAACTATGGTATAATCATGGTACTTTAAGGAATTAGGATTTATACGGCGCGAGGGCATGAAATAAACTTTTCAGGAGTGCGAAATTTTTATTTTCGCGGTCAAAATGAAATATTGACACTCCAGTTTATGCCCTCGCGCCGTATAAAGGTAAACTATTTATGGAAGATAATAGCCAAGATGTCGTTTTAATTGTAGATGACATTCCGACCAATTTAGGAGTTTTATTCGATTATTTACGCGAAGCAAATTTCAAAGTATTAATTGCGGAAGACGGTGAAGATGCCTTAATCCAGGTCAACTATGCCAAACCTGATATTATATTACTAGATATTATGATGCCAGGCATTGATGGCCTAGAAACATGTCGCCGTCTTAAGGCACAGGAAGAAACTAAAGACATTCCCGTTATCTTCATGACCGCCCTCTCTGAAACAATGGACAAAGTGAAAGGGCTAAAATTAGGCGCGGTTGATTACATTACTAAACCCGTTCAAGTTGAGGAAGTTTTAGCCCGTTTGAACACCCACTTAACTATCCGTAAATTACAACGCGATCTCCAACAGCAAATTCAAATACGTGACAAATTAATTGCTGAACTAGATGCGTTTGCTCATACGGTGGCGCATGACCTTAAAAACCCCCTCGGAATTATTGTGGGATATGCTGATTATCTGGTTGAACATCTGGTTAACTTCAACTGCGACGAAGATACCCTCACCGTCATGGGGGACATTAGCCGCTTTGGACAACGCTGTGCCAGCATTATTGACGCTTTATTACTCTTAGCCAGCGTCCGCCAAGAAGAAATGGAGCTAATGCCCATTAACCTATCGGAAATTATCGCCGAAGCCGAAGAACGCCTCAAACCAATGATAACGCAATATAAGGCCGAAATAAGCCACCCTCCCCTCTGGCCGATAGCCATGGGATATGAGCCATGGCTAGAAGAGGTTTGGGTTAATTATCTTAGCAATGCTATCAAATATGGGGGGCAGCCGCCTCAAGTAAAATTAGGCTCAACCATGCAAGCCAATGGTCAGCTACGTTTTTGGGTGCAAGACAATGGCCCAGGCCTACAACCAGCTGCCCAAGAGAAATTATTCACCGAATTTACCCGTTTAGATAGATCTCGCGCCGAAGGACATGGGCTGGGCTTATCAATTGTGCGACGAATTATTGAGCGTTTAGGCGGTGAAGTGGGCGTGGAAAGTACCGAGGGACATGGTAGCACTTTTTATTTTACGTTGCCACCATTTGATTTTGGTCAAGATTATTAAAATTCCACCTGTAAATAATTCGGTGATGGGGCATAGTTTAAGCCATTATAAGGTTCAAAACCTTATAATGGCTGGCCTTATCACCTGAAAATTTACAGGTGGTTAAAATTTATCCAGGAGTGCAAGCCTTCAGGTTTGCCGCACCACAAAATGAGCAAACCTTCAGGTTGGCACTCCAAATTATCCACATCTTAACAAGGAGAAATATCTGCCCGATGTCGGCAGGTAAACCAATTATGACTCGCCCCAAATCAGCCCTTTTTAGTGGCCTTGTTCACAGTGAAGATGGACAACTATTAGAAACCACCTTCATTGGCGATGAAGCCCATTACGTTCTGTTAGACGATGGCTTTAAACGCCATATTTTAGCCGAGTCAGTTGACCGTCAAGTCGTCGGTTGGCTACGCGGCCAGGCCATCGCCAATAAGGAAATGGTCTCAGAAAACATGATGGAATTGTTAGGCAAAGATGATTTATTCACCAAAGCCATGATTATCTCGAATATTAACAAAATTGACGAAGTAGTAGACGAAGGTATCCCCGACGATGCCCGCACCATACTTGGCATGATGGGTTTCCGCGTCATCGTCAATCTGCACGGCGAATTAGTCGCCCTCAAATTACCAGGGCAAGGCAACCCCTTTACGCAAGAATTTGATGACGATGATCTATAGAGTTTCTGGATGACTCAACCTGCAAGGTTTTAGAAACCTTGTCAGTCTTTTTGTTACTCTTATCAGAGTGTGTTATAATCGCCACTTGGTACGAGTTAGGAGTCCAAAGCCGTAGGCTTTGAGGGTCAAAGCCTACGGCTTTGGACTCCATCTATCTATTTACCAAAACTAAACAACGCTCATTATGGAAAGTGCTGCCACTATCTATCACCAACTGAATCAATTAACCCAAGAAACTGCCGTCGCCGTCGCAACGGTGGTTCAAGTGAAGGGGTCAGTGCCACGTGAACTAGGCACAAAAATGATTATTCATCCCTGGGGGCAACATGTTGGCACAATTGGTGGCGGTTGTGGTGAAGCAGACGTAATACGCACGGGATTAGAGGTGATTGCGACGGGGCAACCACAATTAGTGAAAGTTGACTTAACCGAACCCATCACCCTGGAATCGTTAGGCGTTTGTGGCGGCATCATGCAAGTTTACATTGAACGCTGGCCGACATGAGTGACCCGCTTTTAACCCGTTTATTGGCCGCGATTGACCAAAATGAAGCGGTGGCTGTTGTAACAATCATACAGGCTACGGGTAAATATGCTGCCGCTTTAGGCCAACGAACCTTAATCTGGCGAGATAAACCGCCGCATGGTCAGTTAGGTGATTTATCCCCCACGCTGTTAGCCAAGTCGCAACAATGCTTAACAAATCGAAAATCAGAACTCCTCAGTCAAGTCAATGCTGACGGACACCTCACGCTCTTTGTAGAAGTTCAACGCCAACGCCCCACCTTGCTCATTGTGGGCGCGGGACATGTCGCCTTACCGTTAGCTCAATTGGGCAAGCTCGTTGATTTTGAGGTGGTCGTCTTAGATGACCGCCCGCTCTATGCAAATAAACAACGCTTCCCGATGGCTGACCAAGTGTTGGCGCAACCCTTTCAAACCACCTTGCGCCATTGGCCGATTAACAACGATACCTACATTGTATTAGTGACGCGTGGGCATAGCCATGACGTGGAATCTCTGATTGAAGTATTAAACTCGCCCGCGCGTTACATTGGCATGATTGGTAGCAAGCGACGGGTCAAGGCAGTATTTGAGCTTTTGACCCAAGAACGGGGGTTAAATTCGCAAGAGTTTAACCGAGTTTATGCCCCCATCGGGTTAGATATTGGCGCAGAATCACCCGCCGAGATTGCCATCAGCATCATGGCGGAAATTATCAACGTTTATCGTGGCGGGCGAGCCATTTCTTTAGCCGAAGCATTACGGGAAGATAAAGGGTTGCCTTTACATCCTCAACGTCATAAAAACTAGAATCCGCTAAGTCACACGAAGAAATCGGAAAAAATAAAACCTTCGTTTTTCTTAGCGCACTTCGCGGATTCTGGATGAGTAGTTACAATTATCTAACCAAAAAGAGGTCAATAAGATGCAAAAAGTTGCTGATAAAGTAGAAAGTAATGGCGCGAAACCTATGAGTGGCGTAACAAAATTTGCCACAGGCATGGTCACTAATACAGGGGTGGTCGGCGAAGTATTACAATTTTTATGGGCGCGTAAACTATGGTGGTTGATTCCGATGGTTTCAGTATTGTTACTATTCGGATTGTTGCTGGTCTTTGCTTCCTCCTCAGGCGTTGCGCCGTTTATTTACACCTTATTTTAAAATCGAGTTCATGGGTATAAATGAGGTTTTCGGAGTGCAAACCTTCAGGTTTGCTTATCATTTACTGGGCAAACCTGAAGGTTTGCACTCCTGTTTATATCCATTTTGATAAAATCAGCGAAGAAACCTGCTTTTTTAGACCAAAGCAGGTTTCTTTACGCTATAATAAAGGTAAATTATTTTATGTCACATCACGAATCAGCCCCTAGCCCCTTCGCGGTTTTCTGGGCCAGTTGGAAAGCCTTTGGACACTTCATGGGCAACTTAATGGGACGAGTTTCCATGACGGTCTTCTACTTCACCGCCTTTGTCCCCTTCGCCATTGGCGTAAGGCTATTTAGCGACCCGCTGCAAATCAAACAACAACCCGCCACCCTTTGGCGGCCCCGTTCAACGGGAGACCAAAAATTAGAGGATGTCCTGCGACAGTTTTAATATGAATATACTCGGAATCTCTTGTTTTTATCACGATGCTGCCGCCGCTTTGTTTATGGATGGTCAACTCATTGCGGCCTCAGAAGAAGAACGGTTCACCCGTAAGAAGCATGACAGCAGTTTCCCCGCCCATGCCATCAATTTTTGCCTAAAATCAGGCGGTATCACTTCTGATGATTTGGATTATGTGGTTTTTTATGAAAAGCCCATGGTCAAATTTGAGCGCATTTTGCAAACCACCCTCAGCACCTTCCCGCAATCATGGAAAGTATTTCGGGAATCCATGGTCACTTGGTTTGACGAAAAATTGTGGGTGAAAAGCAAATTACAAACGGGCATTGGTATCCCCACCAACAAAATTTTGTTTGTAGAACATCACCTCAGCCATGCCGCCAGTGCCATGTTCTGCTCGCCCCATACAGAGGCCGCCGTCCTCACCATTGACGGCGTGGGCGAATGGACGACGGCCAGTTTGGGCTACGCCACCGCCACCTGGAACAGTCAGGGTAAAAACCACATCAGCCTAGACCATGAATTGCGATTCCCGCACTCAGTGGGCTTGCTTTATTCCGCCTTCACTGCCTTTCTCGGTTTTCGGGTCAACAATGGCGAATACAAAGTCATGGGCATGGCCCCTTACGGTCAACCCCGTTACGTCGATGACATTTACAAAGTAGTCAACGTGGATAGTGAGGGCGGTATTACACTTAATATGGAATATTTCAGCTTCCATCACTCCACCGAACACACTTTTAGCCCCAAATTCAACGAGCTTTTCGGCCCGACGCGTGAGGCTGAAGGCGAGTTTTTCACCATCACCACTCACCCGAAAAAAGACCATCCCCAATGGAATGAAGCCAAAGCCAAAGAGAATCAGAAATATGCCGACATTGCGGCCAGTATTCAAGTCGTCACGGAAGAGATATTGCTCAAAATGGCCGCCGCTGCCCAGAAAAAAACGGGGTCTAAAAATCTCGTCTTGGCGGGCGGCGTGGCTCTCAATAGCGCGGCCAATGGGCGCATTATGCGAGAAAGTCCCTTTGAAAATGTCTATATTCAACCTGCGGCGGGTGATGCGGGGGGCGCAATTGGCGCGGCTCTGTATGCCTATCACGTTATTTTGGGTAAGCCCCGCAAATTCGTCATGGAACATGCTTATTGGGGTTCGGAATATCCTGAAAGTGACATGATGACCGCCATTAAAAAATCGGGCTTGCCTTATCAACGTTTCGATGATGACGATAAATTACTTGACCGCGCCGTTGACACTATCCTGAAACAAAAAGTTATCTCATGGTATCGTGGCCGCGCCGAGTGGGGGCCGCGTGCGCTTGGTCATCGTTCCATTATCGCTGACCCGCGCTCTGATGAGATTAAGGAAATTGTCAATACCAAAATTAAATTCCGTGAACCATTCCGCCCCTTTGCGCCTGTGGTCACAGAGGAAGATGCGGCGGACTATTTCACCTCGCCCAACCTAAAAACGCAATATCCACCCCGTTACATGCTCATGGTCTCGCCCATTGCGGCAGATAAACAGGACAAAATAAAAGCCGTCTGCCACATGGGAACAGGACGGCTGCAAACAGTGCGCGAGGAATGGAATTCAGGCTATTACAATCTCATCAAGAAATTCGGGCAGGCCACTGGCGTACCCGTCTTACTTAACACTTCGTACAATCTACGCGGTGAACCCATTGTGACCACGCCGCAAGAGGCCATGAACACCTTCACCGCCTCCGACATTGACCAACTGGTCATGGGGCCGTTCCTCGTCACCAAACCCGATGGTTTCGTGGCGAAGGGTTCACATTTGAGTGCCGACCAGGTGGATTAAGCTAATCAGAATCCGCGAAGTACGCTAAGAAAAGCGAAGTTTTTGTTTTTTTCTTCCGATTTCTTCGCGTTTCTTCGCGGATTCTGATTTTGTTGAGGGTAATCAAAAATTAGTAGGCAAACTTTAATCAAAAAATTGCTACACCGAAACGCAAAAACAGCGAAAGCCAAAAAAATGGTTGCCATAATTAGGAAGGTAGTAACCACGAAAAGCGCAACGAAGATAATCCT
>JAIFLK010000393.1:14240-24868 GCA_020049115.1 Chloroflexota bacterium
TACACCGAAACGCAAAAACAGCGAAAGCCAAAAAAATGGTTGCCATAATTAGGAAGGTAGTAACCACGAAAAGCGCAACGAAGATAATCCTCATCATCGCGCCATGAGCCACCACTCACGACCTTAGTATTACTTAGTATTAAGTCATCACGACCATCATCAGCCTGATAAGGATAGGGCCTATAGTCACTTAAAGTCCACTCCCACACATTCCCCGCCATATCCAACACACCATATGGACTCGCCCCCTCAGGATATGCGCCTACCACAGTCGTATAATCTATATTACGATTAAAATTACATAGGTTAGTTGTAGGTTCATTATTCCCCCATGGATATTTATATTTATCAGTGCCGCGCGCCGCTTTCTCCCACTCTGCCTCAGTTGGTAAACGAATACATCTCGCCCCTGCTGCCTCTCCTACCGTAAGTTGTTGTGTCGCCCACTCGCAAAAAGCGAGGCAATCTCGCCAAGTCACACAAACTACAGGATGTTTTTCTTTACCAGGCGGTATCACTAAGCTACTCGCTTTACCCGCCACTTGTATCTTTTCGCCATATTTATCTTGATGAATCCATTGCCACCAATCCGCTAACCCTTTCCAAACATAACCACTATCGCGCAAAAAGGCCACCCACTGTTCATTGGTGGTCGGCACACGGGCAATTTGATATTCAGGCAAATGAATCGTATGCGGCTCTTTCTCATTCTCAACATCATTACTACCCATAAGAAATCGGCCTGCGGGGATGGTGACCCAATCAAACTCAATTTTGGGGCGTTGGATAACAGGCGAGACAACCACTTTCGGCTGCCGTTGCGCCACCATCTCATCCCAAGTTCGTTGCACCTCATCCATAGCAAATGAACCTTCTTCGTAATACGTCAAAACCTCCAATAAATGGGCGATACGGCCATGATTGGCACAAGTTTTAACCAATTCGGTCACGTGAAATTTGGCCGCGGGGTTATCATCAATCTGGCTAGGAATGGGCGAGTCAAGATCAGCGATGAGGGTGCGCCGTTTCTGATAATCACTAATTGTGGCACATAGTAATAAAACGTCAACTAATTTTCGCCTCTCGGCGGGAGTAATTTGCATGGGGAGGTCTCAATGAAGGAGTCCAAATCTTTAGATTTGTTCGCGTCAAATCTAAAGATTTGGACTCCAGCCCATGATAAACAAAGTGAATGAAAATAGCAAAGAATAGTCAGCCATTGCATCATTGTAATGTTAAATAGGGCGTGTTTGTCACTAAGCTACTTTACCGTTATAATTTTACAGTAGATTCGTCATTTTCAAACAAACCACACCCATTAAGGAAGCAACTCCATGCCACACCCACGTTTTACCCTCATTATGACACTTTTCTTTATTTTTTTCATAACGTCCTGTAATAATACTCCACCACCCGCCGCAGAAGTCTACAGCCGTATCAGCCCGACCACCCTCAACGCAGGCGACCCCATCCCCATGCCGAGTGATAAAGCCATCTTAACCGTTTCAGGTAAAATCGGCGCGGCCAATCAAGGCAATGAAATCGTCATGGACATTCCCACGCTGGAGGCCTTAGGCATGTTTGAATACAAAGTCAATGACCCCTTCAAACATGAAGCCATCACCTATCAAGGGCCGCAGATGAATGACCTGCTGGCTTTATGGCAAGTTGATAAAAGTGCCACCAAAATCATCTTGACGGCCTTGAATGATTATAAAGTTGAAGTTAATTTAGATGTATTTCGCCAAACCCCCACTTTATTCGCCCTCAAAGCCAATGGCAGTTATATGCCTGTGGCTGACCGTGGCCCGTCCATGCTTGTTTTTCCATATAATAGTTACGAATTAGACCATAATATTTATGATAGTTACTGGATTTGGCAAATTAAATCCATTGAAGTGCAATAATTTCCCACCTGTAAATTATTGGGGGATACAGGCATGGTTTAAGCCATTATAAGGTTTTGAACCTTATAATGGCTAGCCTTATCCCCCTGAAAATTTACAGCTGGATAATTTCTATGGCGATACCTGTATCGAGTCGTTCGCTTTTTGAACGTTTCACCTTGCAATTTAGGATGCTAGGCGTTATTAGCGTATTACTTTTTATCATGCTCTTAATACTTGGCCTCAAATTGGTCAACGACTTCAACCGCCAAATAGACCTCACCCAACAAAATATTAAACTTTCCGTCCGCCCCGTAACCCAACTCCAACGCCAAGTTTTTCTCCTCTGGTTATTGGTTAAAAATGACCCCGCTGAGTATGACCATGATGCCGTAGAATTACAAAAAGAGTTGATTCAAGCGCAATTTGGCTATGTCTATGACATTGCTTTTGATGTTATTTTAACCGCAGATATTGAGAAAAATTTCAGCCAGGTTGATTTTTTATGGCAAAATATGCAACCAGAGCTACTGAAATGGCAAGCCAACCCGCATGATGAAGTGGCAACAACTCAATTATTAACCAAAATTAAAAGCCTAGAAATTGGTATCAACAACATCATTACCGATTATGTCAATCAACGCCGCCTACAAAATATTGACTATATTGACAACACCCTAACTATTTTTCAATTATTGCAATTTGTTTTGTTTGGCATATTAGCATTAGCCAGCATTGTCGCCATCGCCACCTACTATTTCATTCGTGAACGGCAATACACCTTACAATATCTACAAAGAACCAATGATGACTTAGAATTACGGGTAGTCCAGCGCACCCAAGATTTACAAGCCACCAACGGTCTACTGCAACAAGAAATTAATGAGCGTGAATTAGCCCAAATCAAACTTAATGCCGCTAACGAACAATTACAAGCCGATTTACAAACCGCCCGCCAAATTCAACAAGGGCTTTTACCCGCTATTAGACCCCCGTGGAAACGGTTAGATGTTATCTGTTATAACATGCCCGCGACGGAAGTTGGCGGCGATTTCTACGCTTATCACCGCTTCGACAGCAACAACTTTGCCCTCACCATTGGCGATGTTTCAGGCAAAGGCATGCCCGCCGCGCTCTTAATGGCCGCCAGTTTAGCCCATTTTGACTCCGCCCTAGCCTATAAACTGCCGCCCGCGCACCTCCTAAACCACCTTGACCGCGCCCTGCTTCGCTACACGCAACCAACCCGTCAAAATTGCGCCCTTTGCTATGTAGAACTCTCCAAAGAATTAAGCACCAATCAGGGGCTAATGAAGGTCAACGACCACCCCTGGAAATTAATCTCTGTTAATGCAGGTGGCATTCCGCCCTTCATCAAACGGCAAAATGGCTCCGTTGAATGGCCTGAAATCGGCGGCTTTGCCCTCGGACAAGGGCTTGGCTCAGAAATAGGCTACAAACAATTAGAAACATTACTTAATCCAGGCGACATGGTTATTCTCACCAGTGACGGTGTGGCCGAAGCCACCAACCAACATAATGAATTTTTAGGCTTTGAACGGCTAGAAGCCCTAATTCTGCAAGGCCCCTTAACCTCCGCCCAAGCCATGCTGAATCACATGTTACTTCATATTAATCAATTTGTCGGCCTCGCCGCCCCCCATGATGATTTAACCATTGTGGTGATACAGGTTTAAATTAAAACGGAGTGCAAACCTTCAGGTTTGCTCATTTGTGGTGCGGCAAACCTGAAGGTTTGCACTCCGTTTTACCAAAAAAATAAACCGCCTCAAAATTTGAGGCGGTTTATTTTTATTACGTTCAGACCTCACAGGTCTTGAAGACCTGTAAGGTCTGCATTACAACCTCAGGCCGCTTGCCGTAACGGTTGCTTAACGATTTGCGGCTGCCATTTACGCTGCAAATTCCCCTCAATAATTGCCAAACATTCCTGCGAAAGAGCCACCTGCGGATGACGCGGCCCCAAAGCCGCCTGACGTAAGGTTAAGGCTTGGCGCATTAACGTGGCCGCGGCCTCCCATTGATTGGCATGGGCTTGTAATACCCCTAAATTATGTAAACTGGTGGCCGTGTCAGGATGTTTCGGGCCGAGAATGGCCTCGCGAATGGCTAACGCCGCTTCGTAATACGCCGCCGCCTGAGAATACGCCCCTTGGCTATCAAACAAACTGCCCAAATTATTTAAGGCCGTCGCCGTATCAACATGATTTTCCCCCATGACGCTACGGAAAATTTTCAAGGCCATCTCATACGCCGTTCTCGCCGCCGCAAAATAGCCTTGCGCCTCACACACCGCGCCCAAATTACTCCAGGTGCGGCCTGTTTCGGGATGATTAGCCCCTAAAACTTCCTGATAGATGGTTAAAGCCTGCTCCAAATATTGTTGTGCCGCACCGTAATTTTCCTGTTGATAGCTTAACTCGCCTAAATTATGTAAACTTTGCGCCGTGTCAGGATGGCGTGAGCCTAACACCGTTTGCCGTATAACTAAGGCTTTATCGTAATAACTCTTCGCCTGAGCATAACTGCCCTCCTGCGCCAACAAAGCCCCGTAATTATTAACGCCTGAGCATAACTGCCCTCCTGCGCCAACAAAGCCCCGTAATTATTAAAACTACGGGCGGTATCGGGATGTTGCTCACCCAAAGAGGCCAAACGAATCGCCAAAGCCCGTTCAAAATAAAAACGCGCACTCAGATAATCGGCCTGATAGCTGGCTAAAATGCCCAAATTATCCAAACTTTGCGCCGTATCAGGATGATTTTCGCCCAATAATTGCTCATTGATGGCTAACGCCCGTTCGTAATAAAATCGTTCCCAGGTTTGCCCACTTTGCTCCAACATTTGCTGTCCAAATGGCCCTGGCAAATTAATGTCGTCCTCTTCCCCTGCCAATTCTGAGATAATTCGTAAGTGTGGTTGCCACGCTAATAACGCAGTGGGCGACCCCGCTTGCTTTAACAATTGACTCGTCTCGGCTAACGTTTTCTTCACCATGGACTGCGCCTCAGAACCATCGGCTAAGGAACGTAATAATTGGCTGAGAAATGGATGCAAAAAGAGCGCGCCATCTTGCGCCAATTCCAACAACCCCAATATGACCAACCGCGCTAGGGCATCTTTGGCGCGAGGCAATAAATCGGCTTGATTCATCTCTGGCCCGCCACTGGTGCTTAAAAAACCACGTAACTTACCCCAAAAATCGCGCCGAGGGCGACGCGGTGAGCCATGATGTAAGGTGGCAAGTAATAAATCTCGCGGAATCATGACATTCGGCGCGAAAAAAGCCGCCCGTAACAAAATGACTTGCGCCAATACATCTGTCGGTTCATCGGTGTTCAGTTGTTCATAACTCAACATAAAGGTACGAATCAAATGGTAATCATGCTCCGTCAATTGCGCGGCAAAGGTTTTGAGGACGGGATATTTCGCCAAGTTAAATTTTCGTAATCGCTTACGATACCTAACAGGTGTTACTTCATTACGATAGGTCATTAAAAAACTACCCGCCAAATGGAGAGCTAACGGTAAATGACCTAACTCCGCCGCAATTGCCGCCATGTCACTATCCGCAATCAAGGGGTCAGGCCGATATTGTCGTAATAAAGATACGCTATCCCTATCGGATAACACATCTAATCGTAATTGTTCGATGTTGGGAACATCCGCCCAATCCGCCTGACGACTGGTGACGATAACATGACAGCCTCCTTTAGGCGGTTGCCAACGGTTTAACAATTCAGGGTCTTCACAATTATCAAACACCAATAAACGAGGCAGCGAACTTTGCCAAGCCGATAAGACCAATTGCATCTGCTCTTCTAACAATAAATTTCTAAAATCAGCCCGAATTAGCGAGGCACATGCCCCACCACTCGCCACAATTTCTACGGGAATCGAGTTTGGGTCGGCAAAATTAAGCCAAAATACGCCGCCGCCAAAATATTGCCCATAACGATGAACAAATTCACTGGCAAGGTGCGTTTTGCCAATGCCCCCAAATTCGCTGGTCAATTCGGCTTTGGCCGAGAGCAGCGTTGTTTCCACTTGGTTGATAACCACCGTTTTATGGGCTTTGATAGCTTTAGCAATGGTTCTTAATTCCTGATTACGCCCTAGAAATAAACCATTCGGTTCAACGGGCATCCGTGAACCACGCGGCAAGGGCGTAATTTCAGGGATAACATCTAGCGGCAACTCGGCCAAATCATCTAAGGCCATGTCCAAGATGGTCAAATCAATCGGCGGCGCAGAAGGAATAGTAGCGTAAATATTAGCCAATTTGGGCGCGGCAGATACGTTAACCTCGCCCTTAGCCATCCCCATAAAATCATGGGGACGGGCAGGTTTTACCACTGGCGTGGGTTTAGTGGACTGACGGTGTTGAAAAATAGATTGCAAACTCGAAAGTAAATCATCGTCATCTGCCACCACAATCTCGTCATCGTCCTCCTCACCTGTCACCTCCATATCCAACCATTTCACTACCACCTCCGCCGTCGGCAAAGGTTCTGGCTCATTTTCGGCTGCTTCGGCCTCAATTGCCACCATCGTTTCATTAGATAATGTTTCTAACTCATCGCCTGGCTCAACCGATAAAATTTCCGCACCTTCATCTCTTCCATGCTGTACAACCGACTTATCTAACTCATCACCCGTTTCACCTGATAAAATTTCTGCGCCTCTATGCCTTCCGAGTGGTGCAAAGGCTTGGCTAAATTGCGCCTCACGGTCAACGGGCGCGTCAGGCGGAAGTGTAATATTTTGTGTTATAGGTTGCACTAACTCATCGTTACGCGGGATGAACGCCTCCACAAATTGGCGGGGGCGCTGTTTGGCAACCAATTCTAACTGCATGGCCTCCACCAAACTTAATAATGATTTATCTTGAGTGGCTTGAGTTGCCTGAAGTTCATTCATTAACGCCTCCCGCCGCACAAATGAAGTCGGCCTGGCCTCTAACGCAGACAAGGCATTGACCACTTCACTGCGCGCCCCAAATTTCTGCGTGAGCGTGGTTTTAAATTGTTGGTAGGCCGCTGATGGTATCTCAGCCTCTAAAATTGCCATGATTGCGCGGGTGATAGGGTCCATGTTACACTTCCTTTGTTAAGGTACGGGGTCGCCCTCACCCCTCCCTCTCCCATTGGGAGAGGGCTAGGGTGAGGGCTATTTGTAATAAAAAAAGCCGCATGAGATGATGAGGTGAGTCATCGCCTACATGCGGCTGAGAATAATGAGCCATTATAGAAAATACGATAATGGCTTTTCTTGAAACTGTTTTATCAAGGTTCGATAACTCCTTAACAGTGTACTATGAAATGCCTCCTGAGTAAATGGGATTTTAATGCCATGTGGCTAACACGGAGACAATTCACCTCACCCCAACCCTCTCCTACGTAGGAGAGGGAGTAACTATCTCCCACCGTAGCGGGGGGATTAAGGGGGGTTGGCCTCAATTGCCCAACGCAGGCCGCAGCGCATTAAACCAAATCGTGGTAATGAGGTCGTAACCCGCCGCGTTGGGATGATTGCCGTCACCCGCGAGGGTAACGGGATTAACAAAAATGTCGGTGTGGTAAAAATCAACGGTTGTCGCCCCATGTTGCGTGGCTTTGGCTTGAATGGCCTGATTATAACGATTTATTTGGATTGACATGAGGGCGAGGTCTTGGGCGGTGGTGGCGGGAAAAGTAGGCTCAGTGGGGTTAGGATTAGCCACACATGGCCGCTTGGATTGGTCGTCACCTAGCGCAATGTAGACCTGCGCCCCCGTTGCTCTTAACTGGCTCACTATCGTCTCTAAATTGTTGGTATAATTTTGCAAATCCTCAGCTTCGGCCTGACTGGTCATGGGTTCAGGGCCATATTCATACAAACCCCACAAATCATTGCTACCAATCCACACCAGCGCAACCTTTGCGCCACTGGCTTGATTAAGCAAATTTACGGCAGGGGTGAGTTGGGTGTTAATCAAATCATTCGATGTCCACCCTGATTTACCCAAATTGTTTAAGGTCGAGTTAGGCCGAACCGTTTGTAATTGTGTCAGCAATCGACGGGGATAACCGCCCATTTCAGGCGAGTCGTCACCATCACCTTCCGTTAGACTGTCGCCCAACGTGACCAACGTCACGGGGCCAGGGGGTAAAGGCGTGCCGCTAGTCGGCGCGGTAGCCGTTACGGTGGGCGTGCTTTCAGCCTCTGTTGACCTGATAATCATGGGCAGATAAACCAGTTGATTGCCCGTTGGCGTTTGGCGGATGGGTGGAGTCGGGGTAAGATTGACCACACCAAACAAGGCCAAACTTGGCGGCGATATTACACTCCATAACCCGAATAGCCCCATGAGCCAAATAGTACAAATAATGAGCCACTTCATTGATTTTAACATGACTTAATCTCCTATTGAGTCCAAATCCTTAGATTTGGTAGTCAAATCTGAAGATTTGGACTCCGTCTATAAAATTAAAGTTACTCGTGTTTGTGGATACAACCCATAAGCGTTACAATTTTAAGCAGCCTCAGCTTACAGACCTCACAGGTTTTTGAAACCTGTGAGGTCTAACAACAGGAGACAATGCTTTGGATGAACTGCAAGCCTCGCTGTTTGAGGTCTAACAACAGGAGACAATGCTTTGGATGAACTGCAAGCCTCGCTGTTAGAACGGATTCAACAGCATGACCAAGTGGCGTTAGCGGAAGTGTATGACCGTTATTTCGACCAAATATACCGTTATGTTTACTATCGCTTGAATAATGAACCCGATGTCGCGGCGGATATTGCCTGTGAGGTCTTTTTGGCGTTGGTCTCTAGCCTGAAAAATGGCAAGCCGCCGCGCACCTCCTTAACGGGTTGGCTCTATACGGTGGCGCGCAATTTGGCCGCTGACCACATTAAGAAAAAGGGCAAAACCGTGCCACTGTTAGATGAATTGGTCTCAGATGACCCGCCGTTGAGTGAGCAAGCCCATTGGGTGCAATTATTGCCAAGTTTGAAGGTAGCGTTGCGTCATCTGACGGATGAGCAACAACATGTCATTGCCTTACGGTTTGGCGAGGGCATGAGTTTGGCCGAAACCGCCACATTAATGGATAAAACAGTGGGGGCGGTGAAGGCGTTGCAACATCGCGCCCTGGCCTCGTTAGCGCGGTTGATGCCAACGGAGGGAGAGCATGATTGACCCGTATGAATTGATTTTAGATGAATGTATTTCGGCCTTGCAAGCGGGTGTACCGTTGGAAGAGATTTTAGCCGAAGTGCCAGAATTTGCCCATGAATTGCGCCCTATGCTCTATGCGGCCACCGTTTTGAGCAATCCAAACCCCGTCTTGTTGCCAACGGCGCAGAAAACCGCCCTGCGAAACAAATATATGCAACAAGTTGCAATATTGCCGCCACTGCCCATGCCCACCTGGTCAGATAAACTGCACGCGGCTTATCACATTATGCGACGACGGCTGACCCGTCAGGCCATTTTTAGCGACTTGGCAACCATTAGCATGACCGCGATATTAACTTTGTTAATGTCCCTCGCCATGCTCAATTATGCGGCGAATGGGGCATTGCCAGGTGATTTACTTTATAATTTTAAACGAGTATCTGAGCAAATACAACTTTCTTTAACCTTAACGGAGTCTCAAGCAGTCGCTTTACAAACGCAATTTAATGTCCGCCGTTTGGCGGAATTGGAGCAATTAATTCAATTAAATCGGCTGGCGGTGGTTGAATTTACGGGCGTGTTGGAAAGTCAAGTGGATAATGTGTGGATTGTTGAGGGCTATACGCTGATTTTGCCCGCCGACATTCACATTGAAGGGCAGCCGCAGGAGGGTAGTCGCATCCATGTGGTCGCTTTTTTGCGAGTCAATAAAACATTAGTGGCGGATATGATACAGGTGGTACAATGAAGACAGTCGCTTTTTTTGATTTGGATTATACCTTGCTTAAGGCAAGTTCTAGCATTGCCTATACGAAAGCAGCCATCAAACAACGGCGATTGCCCTTATGGGTCGCAGGGCAGGTGGCGGGGCTATTGGCAACCAAACGGCTTGGCTTTGTGGAAGCGCATCAACAGTTGATGAGCTACATTGGGCGGGCGGGTCAGGCGGATACGGCGCGCTTTTGTGAGGCGGTGGTTAAACAGAGTTTATTACCTCATCTGTCAATTCAAGGGCTGGCGCGGGTGAAATGGCATGAACAAGAAGGGCATCAAGTGGTGCTGTTGTCCGCTTCATTAGAAGAGTTGGTACGCCCAGTGGCTAACCATCTTAATATAGATTACCGTGCTACCTATTTTGCCAAGCAACATGACCGTTATACGGGCGAGTTGGTTGGCCCAGCTTGCTATCAGGCGGGCAAAATTTATTGGGCCAACCATTGGTGCGCCGAGCAAGGCAGCCAATTAGCCGACATGGTGAGCTATTTTTATAGCGATAGCTCCGCCGATTTGCCCCTGTTAGAGTTAGTGCAACACCCGATTGCCGTTAATCCCTCGCGCAAACTCAAGAACATTGCCGCCGCGCGCGGCTGGCAACGGGTGAAGTGGTAAGAGACCCTCACCCCAACCCTCTCCCAGAGGTAGAGGGAGTCGAAATCCCCCTCGCCCTTTGGGAGAGGGTCGGGGTGAGGGGTTATGAACTATACACATAAAAATTAGTCAAATCATATCATTTTATGTCTGATATAACACACGATATTAACACCTGATTTGCTTAAAC
>JAIFLK010000191.1 GCA_020049115.1 Chloroflexota bacterium
CACGTTGACGGTGATAAGTGGCGTTGGGGTGGTTAGTACGGTGACGGTTACATTAGGGCCAGGTCAAAGCCAACCCTTGATTGTTACGGTAGCTGTCCCATTAACGGCGACGGCAGGCACGTTTGATGTTTCACCCTTAAAGGCCACCTCTAGCGGCAATCCTAATGTAACGGGGCAAGTAACCGATACAACCTCTGTAATTTTAGCCCCCACCCCGACTCCCGTCACCCCCACGCCTACGCCCACCCAAACACCAACCCCGACTCCGCAACCGAATTTCACTCTCAATCCCAATAATGAAAGCACGGTGCCACGCGGTCAAACGGTAAATTACACTCATACCTTAACCAATACGGGACAGATTACGGATACCTACGTTTTAACTATTACCAGTAATTCAGGTTTCACGGTCAGCTTAAATGTTATTACCATCACGCTTGGCCCAGGCCAGAGTATCCCCCTAACGGTTTCTGTCACTGTACCGTTGACCGCGCCCATTGGCTCGGTGGATACCACGATTATTACGGCCACCTCCACCGTTAATCCCAACCTGACACATACCGTTACGGACATTACCCATGTCCTGACACATACCGTTACGGACATTACCCATGTACCTGACCCTGAATTAACATTAGTTAAGCAAAATAGCGGTACGGCTATTCCAGGGCAAATTGTCACTTACACTCATTACATTAGCAATACGGGCAATGCGACGGATACTTACGTGATTACCGTCACCAGTCAAAATGGCTGGACGGTCACGACCAGTTTACTGACCGTAACATTAGGGCCAGGGCAAGGGCTGCCGCTTATTCTCACGACCATTGTCCCCATTACCGCGCCGCTGGGTTCAACCGATGTCGCCACTATCACCGCGACCTCTACCCTGAATCCTAATGAATCGAAACAGGTGACGGATATTACCCAAATCCCCACGCCTGGGATTGACCTTGACCTCTATAACCAGAGCATGGGCAACCCAGGCCAAGTAATAAGTTATCCCCATGTGCTAACCAATACGGGCAGCGTAACGGATAATTACACTGTTACGGTGTATAGCAATAATGGCTGGGAGGTGGTTGCCAGTGTTCTCACCGTCACGCTGGGGCCAGGGCAAAGTTATCCTTTCTATATCACTGTTACCATTCCTCTCACCGCCACGCCTGGCATGACCGATGTAACTACCATTACGGCCACTTCCAGCAATAACCCCAACTTGACTGATACCGTAACGGATATTACCACTACACCCACCCCTGGGGTGGAGATTAACCCACCTCATACTAGCACCACTGAGCCAGGTAAAACCGTAACTTACAGTCATCTGATAACCAATCATGGCAACACCACCGATACCTTTACCGTGACCGTTATCAGCAGTAATGGCTTTACCGTCACCTCAAGCATTATTACAATTACGCTGGGGCCAGGCCAAAGCGCGCCCCTCACCGTTACCGTAACGATACCACCAACCGCTACAATTAGTACGGTAGACACCATGACCGTTACGGTTACGTCAATCATCTATCCTAATATTACGGATACCATCACCAATACCACCCTCGTGATTTTGCCCGACATGCAAACTACGAAGGCCGATATTCTGCTGATTGATGCCGATGGTGATAAGCAACCGTCACCAGGTGATACCTTGCGTTATGAATTGAAATTAACCAATCATGGCAATGGCACGGCGCGCGGCATCATTTTAACCGATTTGCTGAGTGACCCCAATCTGACCTTAGTGCCAAATTCCGTTACGACAACGCAAGGAATTGTCATTACGCAAACACCCCCCTCAGTCCCCCCGATTTCAGGGGGAGGCCAAGTTGTCATTAACATTGGTGATATTGAGCCACAACAAATCGTCATTATCACGTTTGCCGCGAAAATTACGAATCCTTTGCCTGCTAATGTAACGATGGTCGCTAATCAAAGTATTGTCTCAGGCGAAAACTTCCCCACTCAGCCGAGTGATGACCCTGACACTCCCACGTCTAATGACGAAACCATTACGCCACTGACCTTGTTGCCATTGATTAAGGCATATAAAGCGGCGATTGTCAGTCAACAGCCCGTTAAGCCAGGCGATACTATTCGTTATATTATTACCGTTACTAATTATGGCAACGCTGCCGCCACCTTTACCTTGCTTAATGACCAACTTGACCCCAACACCGCTTTAGTCGTTGGCTCAGTGGAAACCAGTCAGGGGCAAATTACAAGTGGTAACAATGAGGGCGATGTCCATGTGTCGGTAGATGTCGGAGAAATACCCCCCTTCACTTCCCCCCTGAATCAGGGGGGACAGAGGGGGGTGGTCACCATACAATTCTTAGCCACAATTAACAACCCCTTGCCGCCAAGCGTCACTCAAGTGGCAAATCAGGCCATTGTCGCGGGCGAAAATTTCCCCTCTGTGCCAACAGATAACCCGAATGACCCACCCGTTGATAACGAAACCGTTACGCCTGTCACGCAAAAACCGTTAATCAATCTGTATAAAACGCACAGTTTATTAATTGATGCTGACCAAAGTGGTTATGCCTCGCCTGGTGACACGTTGGTTTATCAAATTCAGGTCATCAATACGGGCAATACAACGGGAACATTAACATTCCTAAAAGATACGCTGGACGCGCATACGAAGTTGGTCGTCGGCTCAGTCCAAACCACGCAAGGTATTGTTATACAAGGAAATAACGCGGGCGATACCCAAGTGCAGGTTAATTTGGGTGACATTCCCCCCTTTACTTCCCCCCTGAATCAGGGGGGACAGAGGGGGGTAGTCAACCTCAGTTTTGCCGTCACGATTGATAATCCCTTGCCCACCAATGTGACGCAAGTGGCAAATCAGGCCGTGGTTTCGGGCAATAATTTCCCATCCACCCCCAGCGATAACCCGCAAGAGCCACCGTCAGGTGATGAAACAGAAACGCCGTTACAAACTGAACCCTTAATTCATGCCTATAAGCGTGATAGTTTATGGCTTGATACCAATGGCAATGGCGTGGCTTCGGCGGGTGATACTTTAATTTACCATATTACAATAGTTAATCGGGGCAATGGCGAGGCGAATAATCTCATCTTTACCGACATTATTACTGACCCTTACTTAAGCCTCATTACAGGGACGGCGCAAGCCGATTTAGGGACAATTACGCAAGGTAACGGGGCAAATGATAGTAACGTTAGCCTAACGATTGGCACACTGCCCGTTGGGGCGGAGGTGCGGGTCAGTTTCCAAGTGCGGATTGCTGACCCCTTGCCGCCAACGGTTGACCATGTGGCAAATCAAGGCTTGGTTACGGGGAGTAATATTCCGCCAACCCCCAGCGAAGACCCTGATGTTATCTGTACCGTAGCACAGGTGGCCTGTTTACCCGAAACGCAAACACCGATTTTCCAACCCGCCATTGACTTAAGTAAAGTGTTAGAAAGTAATAGCCCCACTTACATTACGGAACGAGTTACCTACACCATTCGCATCACCAATACGGGCAATACCACCCTCGTAACTATTCCCTTAAGTGATGTTTATGAGTCCGATTATCTGACCTTCATTGAGGCCAAACCTGCGCCTGATAGTTTGAACGCTATGAAAGGGCAAATTACTTGGCATGACCTCACGACTACACTCGGCGATTTAGCCCCTGGAGCCAGTTTTAGCGTACAAGTTATTATGAAAGCACGTCAAGCCACACCTAATAATGACCCCGCCTCAAATTTGGCGGTGGTTAAAAAGGCGATTGATGAACATGGCGAACAGCCACCTGATACGGGCAAACCGAGTCAAGTTGAGGTGATTATTCTGCCCAATCTCAGCCTAAGCAAAGGGCTAGACACACCGCAACCCATTTTTGTGGGTGATGAAGTCACCTTCACTATTCGTATTACAAATGAAGGGCGCACCACCATTGTTACGTTACCTTTAGTTGATAATTACGAAGCCATAAACCTGCAATATCTACGAGCCAACCCGTCTCATGACCAAACTGCGTCAGGCGTGATAACCTGGACGGATTTAACCCAAACGATGGGCGATTTACCCCCTGCGGCCAGCATTACGGTTAATGTCACCTTCAAGGTTCTTACGGCCACCACCTCCACCGTCAACTCCGCCACCGCCAGCAATGCCCTTGATGACCTCGGCCAAAGTGTCAGCGCGAATGACCGTGCATTCATGGCGGTCAGCAGCATGACGGGCTTGGAGTTGGTGAAGAGTGACCAGGGGTTAATTGCCCGTCCAGGCCAATTTATCACCTACACCCTTAATTACACCAACCCAACGGCGCAACTTGCCACAAATGTAACCTTGCTAGAAACCGTTCCCGCCAACAGTACCTTTAGCCCCGCCCAAAGCAATGCAGGCTGGACATGCCGCCCCAATAATGACGCGGGCAGTGGCTGTTCATTGTTAGTGGGCAATTTAGCGGCGGGGCAAGGCGGCGCGGTTCTCTTTGTAGTTAAGATTAATGACACCCCATTGGCACAAATTATTACCAACACGGCTACCATTACCTCCGATAGTAGCATTACGCAAAGTCACACCATTACCA
Source organism: Chloroflexota bacterium (assembly GCA_020049115.1). Classification (GTDB taxonomy): domain Bacteria; phylum Chloroflexota; class Anaerolineae; order 4572-78; family J111; genus JAIFLK01. The sequence goes on from JAIFLK010000191.1 coordinate 4,563, forward strand.
CGCCCGTGATTATTGGGCAACCTTTATTAAGTTTTATTAAACAAGTCACCCCCACGCAAGTGGTCAGCCCTGGCGACCGTTTGGTTTATACCTTGTGTTATTCTAATCCAGGCAGCGAAATAGCGCGTCAGGTAATCATCACTGACGTTGTGCCAACCAACACGACTTACATTTCTAACAGTGTCACTTTCTTACAAGGTACAGTAGAGTTTTATGATAATGGCACATGGACAGCACAAGAACCCGCCACTGTCAGCCAAATTCGGTGGCTCATTGGCGACCTGCTGCCTGAACCCCCCTCTGTCCCCCCTGTAGCAGCGGGGATGAAAGGGGGGTGTGTGAGTTTTGCCGTGACAGTAAATGAGGTTTTGGTCACGGCGGATGCTCAAGGGCAAGCCATGCAACTCCAGTATACTGAGCAAGGTTGGCGCGTCCTGCCTCGCATGATTTACTTGCCGTTGCTGCTCAATGATGAGACGAAAACAGTGGATGGGACAAGAACAACAGATGCGGTGAATGAAGATAAGGCCGATGAGCGCATTATTCCCTTTGCCGCTATCAATGTAACTATTCCTAACACTGCCTGGATTGGGGCGCAGACTCTACCGCCCCAAAGCCAAACCGTCACCAATACGGTGGTGCGCCTCATTGACCCAATTATTACGAAAGAGGCCAATGTATCGCAAGCCCGCGTGGGTGATGTGGTAGATTATTACATCAAGGTCTTGAACCCCGCGCCGCCAGGCAACACCGCCGCGCTCGGTTTGGTGATTAGTGATGTCATGCCCTTGCAGCTTGATTTGGTGAGTTACGATGTCTCACGGACTGATTTAACCTCTCAAGTTAAAGTTATAACGAATGTTGTACCCGTTGTCGGCCATCCATTGGGCATTAACCAAGCGATTGCCACCACCGTTACCTTAACCATTCCCATTCTGGCCGAGAATGAATCGGTTAGCCTGCATATACGGGCGCGGGTCAATAACCTCGCCAACCCCGCCCCGCAAACCATTCGTAATATTGCGATTTTAGGCGTGCCAGGGCAGACGGAGGAGTCTAGTGATGAGGTGATAGTCAATATCCCTGCGCCGCAGCCTAAACCAACGAGGCAGCCTGATAATAACGATGATGACGACCAAGTAACGCCACCTAGCTATAGCCCACCACCACCAACCTCTGTCGCGACTAACTTCCCATCCCCAACGGCTCAACCTAAATTACCCGTGACGTTATTACCCGAAACGGGACAACGGGAAACCCAAACACACCTGGCAATAGCGTGGCTCATCAGCCTCATAGCCTTGAGTGCTGCCCTCTATACGTGGCGAAGGCAATAATGCCCTTGCGGAGTCCAAAGCCGTAGGCTTTGACCTATTGCCTCAAAACCTGCGGCTTTGGACTCCTCACACAAAAAACACGCCCTGAGTTAACTCAAGGCGTGTTTTTTATTTCTAATTCCTAATTCCTACTCCCTACGGCGACAACCGTTCAATCAGCCATGAATTATTGGCCTGACGGCTATAACGGAAACGGTCATGCAAACGGTCAGGGCGACCTTGCCAAAACTCCACCGTTTTGGGGCTAAGGCGATAGCCCCCCCAATGCAGCGGCAAAGGGATGGTTTGCCCTTGATACAACTCTGTAACGCGGGCTAACTCCGCCGCCAAAACGTCACGGTTCGCAATGACCTCACTTTGGCGGGAAGCCCACGCCCCCAATTGGCTACCCAATGGGCGGCTATGGAAATACGCTTCCGACTCCGCCACCGAAACCTTCGCCACTGTTCCCACGAGCCGCACCTGCCGATGGAGTTCGCCCCAATGAAATAGCAAGGCCGCATGAGGGTTTTCAGCCAATTCATGCGCTTTTTGGCTGTCATAATTGGTGAAAAACACGAAGCCCGCTTCATTAAACTCTTTCAATAACACGGTGCGCGCCGAGGGAAAACCATCCTCAGTGGCAGTGGCGAGGGTCATGGCATTCGACTCAAGAATACCCCCTGAATCAATGGCTTGTTGCAGCCATAACCCAAATTGTGAAAACGGGTCAGCGGCTAACTCCCGCCGCCGCAGCCCATCAGTTTCGTAACTAATCCGTAGATTTGAGATAGAATTGGTCATATATTATTGAGCTAGTCAGCGAGTCAGCGAGTCAGCTTGTCAGCAATCAGCTAAAAACTATATTGAACGAGGGGATAATTTGGAGTCGCAACGCTTTAGCTTTGCGTCAGGAGTGCGAAAATTTCATTTTCGCCTGTCAAAATAAAATTTTGACACTCCAGTTTATGCCCTCGCGCAGTATCAGTATATCAAGATTTAGCCCCCTCACCCTACCCTCTCCCAAAGGGCGAGGGAGTATTTTATCTCCCCTCTCCCAGTGGGAGAGGGGCGGGGGTGAGGGTGATTTAGTAGTTGCACCCAAATCTTGAGATACTGAGTATAGCTTTTAGCTGACCGACTGACCGACTGACTTGCTGACCGACTGACCTGCTGATTGCTGACTAAAGGCAATCGCCATGAACAATACCAGTAAGATAAACAGGGTATCCGTCACTAAAAGATGAAAAATTTGTAACCAAACGGGCGCGAGCAACACCACATTAAATGAACCGACGATAAGTTGCGCGGTGTATAGCCCAATGAAGAGTTGGCTGAGGCGTTTGGCTAATGGGTCAGGCGATTGATTGACATAAAGGTTCATAATGATGGCGATATACGCTCCCAAAAGAATGGCAATCAACGGGTGAACCGCGCGCAATTGCACCAGAAACGGCGCGTTAGGGTCAAATTTTTGTTCCCAACCTTCGGCAAAAGTAGCCGCAGGAAACAGCGTGTCGCCCAACGCAATCAGGCCACCGCTTGCGCCCAAAATCAACATGCCAATAAAACCCGCCCACAAAGCCCCGCCTAACCAGCCATGCCCCTTAAAACGGAGGGGCAATCCGCCCGAAGCCCACCATGCCGTTAGGGTGATGGCCGCGAGCAGCAAGAAGGTATTCACTAAATGAATGGGGACAACAATGGCGCGGGCAGTGGAGGTATCTCCCGCCACCCAACCAAATAAAACCAGTGCCGCGCCCACTAATGACTCGACAATCATTAAGAGCATGGCCGCGCCCGCGCCCTGGCGGATGACATGCCCTGCGGGGTAGGCCCGAAAAGCCCAGATGATGAGGCCAATGACTAAAAGCAAGGCCAGCCCACTGCTGAGGCGATGGCTAAATTCAATCATGGTTTCGATGGCAGGTGACCAGGGAACAACCACACCATTGCATAACGGCCAATGGCTGCCGCAGCCCGCCCCTGACCCCGTAGCGCGCACCATTGCGCCCCAGAGAATAACGAGAACATTGTAAAATAATACGCCCCAGGCGTATTGAGCAAAACGAGAAAGTTTCATGGTTAGTTTATCAAATGGTTAGTTAATGGATTGTTTTAGTTCTTATCGTATCAATCAGCCATTATAAGGCTTTAAGCCTTATAATGGCTACTATTTACTACTTCTTATTTCTCACTTCCCAACGGCTCTTTACTCGGCAGGCCAGGCCGTCGCGGGTAGGCTTTGGGCGTGGGCTTGATTTTCTTAATGACCACGCCATGCCGTTCCCCCTCTAAATGCGGCACATGGAGTGGCTGAACTGTCGCCGCTTGTCCGCCCAAAAGTTTAATGGCGTAGGTTGCCGCGGCCAGTTCCTCAGTCGGCGGTTGTCCCTTTTGAGCAATCATCACGCCGCCAACCTTTACTAAGGGTAATAAATACTCTGCCAACACCACCAATGGCGAGACGGCCCGCGCCACCGCCACGTCATAGCGTTGCCGCTGGTCAGCCTGTTGCCCCGCCTCCTCCGCCCGCAAAGTGATGACTTCAATGCCTGTTAAGCCTAATTCCGTAATGACATGGCGCAAAAAGGCCGTTTTTTTGCCCGTTGATTCCAGTAATGTCACCTGTAAATCAGGGCAAGCCAATTTTAGCGGCAGCCCTGGAAACCCTGCCCCGCTGCCCACATCAATTAATTGACGGGCGCGGGGTGGCAGCAACGGATAAACCGACAACGAATCAAGGAAATGTTTCACCGCCACCTCCGACGGCTCAACAATGCGCGTCAAATTAATCCGTTCATTCCATTCAAGTAATATTTGGTAATATCGCTCAAATGCCATGAGGTGAGACTCGGTTAAATTTAGGCCAAATTGCGTGGCAGACGTTAGAATTTGTTTCATAAAAACAGGTAGATAATGCCAGCCATTATAAGGTTTTGAACCTTATAATAGCTTAAGATTATATAATTTCTAATTCCTAATTCCTAATTCCCCATTCAACTCCACATATTCCACTTCAGTAGATTGCTGCAATTGTTCCAGGTAAGCCCGCTCTTGACCCACTGGCACGTTGATAAGTTGCACCGTAATTTGGGGAATGGTTTCAGCCACGCCTTGAGATTGCAGAGCTTGTTGCTGTAATACGTCACTCAATTTAGCCCCTGGTTTTAGCTTAACCAATAACTGCCCCGCCACAAAGGGCGCATTAATCGCCTCAGTCGGCGCAGGTTCAGGTGGATTTTCACTTGTGGCAATGGTGCGCGCACTGGTGGTTAAATTTAACGCTTTTGCCGCATTAATGAGGCCGTAACCATATTGAATATCCCGCCCCCGCGCCCCCAAATCCGTCGCGGTATTACGAATCAGGGCGCGCACTTCTTCATTCGTCAAATTACGGTTTCTTGACCAAATCAAGGCCGCTAATCCTGCCACATGAGGCGTGGCTTGCGAGGTACCACTAATGGAGCGATAACTCCCATATAAGTAAGCATTGTAAATATTACTACCTGGGGCGGCAATCTCCACATAATTATTTTGATTAGAAAAAGTGGATTGCTCATTAACCTCATTGGTGGAGGCCACCGCCATAACGCTATCATACGCCGCAGGATAGTTGGTTTGGTCTCTAAAACTACAGCCATTACTCGCGTAATATTGGTCGCCACAATTACCTGCCGCCGCCACCAAAAACACCCCTTTATTATGGGCATAATCCACCGCATCACGCATCGCATTACTCGTCGCCGTCCCGCCCAAACTCATGTTAATAATATTCGCCCCATGGTCTGTCGCCCAAGCAATCCCCTGAGCCACCCCCGCAAAAGTTCCGCCCCCTTCACCTAAAACTCGCACCGGCATAATTTGGGCTGTCGGCGCAACCCCAATGGCATTGCCATTATTACCTACCGCCGCGATAATCCCCGCCACATTCGTCCCATGCCCATGGTCATCTTCAGGGTCAAAGCCACTGCCCTCAATAAAATTACGCCCCATTACTAAATTGGCCTCCAAATCAGGATGCGTCAGGTCAACCCCCGTATCCAAAACCGCCACAATAATCCCCTTGCCTGGCTGAAAACAGTTTTCAACCGCCCAAACTTGGTTAGCATTGATGGCGCGCATGTCGTATAAAACCGTTTCATTATAGCTGAAAGCATCAGGACAATATTTTTTGTTTATCAGGGGTAAATAGGTTCGACATTTCGTAATATTAGCCAATATAGCCCAGGTACTGAAATGGTTGGGCGTAGCCGAGACCATTTTAGTGGTTTGATTAACTTGACTCGTCGATTCCAGCTGCCAGACCCCATTAGCGTAATAATATAACGCTAGGCTACTTTCCTTCAGATTGCAGGCCAAGGGCAACAAACTAGCGTAATTTAACGCAATAGAATAGCGCCCCGTTGGACTAATCGCTTTTTGGCTGGCTATATCAACCGCCGCCAAATCATAAGCCAAGCCAATCGCTTTTAATTGACTCGTAGACATGGGGGCGATATTCGTCAAACTGTTGGTAAAACTAAGGCCAACCAACTGCCCATTAAATGTTTGAGCATTACTGGTGAAGGTAAGGTAATTACTTAAGGTAATAGTCCCGCCACTTGTCGGAACAACAATCCCATTGTAAATCGTGGTGGTCACCCGCTGAGTCCCTTTCACCGCCCACCCCCCATCGGCCCGCACGCCGTAATTAATATTAACTATCAAATTACTTGGCACTGGGGCAACCTCGCCCATGTTCGCCTTAATCCAATTGACATAATAAGAAACACGCGCATAGACCCCTGGCACGCCTGCATCACCGCAAGGTTTACCACTTTTTAGCCCACCAAAACTGACTAACCCCGCCAATAAATAGCCACCTGAACCATTGGGAACAACCAATGGGCCGCCACTATCGCCATTACAAGAATCTTGCCCCGCCTGCCCGCCCGCGCATATCATGCCATCCGTTATCTTAATATTATCGACTTGATAGACCAAATTACAGGCTTTATTAGAGACAATCGCCACCGTTACTTGTTTTAATAAACTAGACGTTCCGCCTAATTCCGTCACCCCCCAGCCCGTCACCATCGCCAACACGCCAGGGTCAGCCAAAGTCCCCCCCGTAAAAAGGGCAATGGGTTGCACACGGTCATTGAGCGTGGCGGGAGTTGCCAATTGTAACAATGCAATATCATCTTGCTCATTCGTGAGATAAAGCTCATGCGGTATCACTGCCGTGACCGTTAAATGTTGTTGGCTACTTTCCACTTGGTTGATGTTCTGCGCGCCCAAAACTACCTGCGCGTCAAGGGGAGAAGTAACTTTATTATTGTTATAAACACAATGCGCCGCCGTCAACACCCAACCCTTATCAATTAACACGCCCCCGCACTGAGACCCGCCCACTTTCAAATAAGCCTGCCAGGGCCATGCCCCCGCCTGTGACACTTCCCCGCCAAAAATGCGGGGACGATGTGGCGTAAGGTTACGTTTTTGTCGCGCCAGGCCACTCGATTCTTGCACCGTAAATTGCACCGTTTTAGTCCCACTGACCTCTAAACGGCTGAATTGCCATTGCACCAGGCCATTTTGTAATACACCGCTATTATTTGCCCGCAAAAAAGTCACGCCTGTGGGCAAAACATCGGTTATAACGAGATTCGTGGCGGCAGCAGAGCCACTATTCGTAATATTAAGTTGATAGGTCATCACGCCACCCGCTTGCACCGCCGTTGGGCCACTTTTACTTATGGCTAATTTAGGTTGAGTGATACTCGCCGTAATTTTGGTGACCACCATGCGCGTCCCCTGCACCGCCAAGCCATTGTCAGCCTTCGCCCCATAACGATGATTAAACACTGTATTAAGAGGCGACGCATCTGTTGTAATAATTTGTTGCACCCAAGCACTAAATTTAGAAACCCGCGTATAAACCCCAGGCTCACCGACCACCGCGCAGCCCTGCCCCCAACTCACAATCCCCGCCTGTTTCCACTTCCCTGAATCAGAGGGTACTGGCACGACCAACGGCCCGCCACTATCGCCATTACAGGCATCTTTCCCGCCCTCAAAATAACCCGCACACATCATATTATCCGTAATCCAATCACTCGGAAATTCCGTTTGGTCATAACCCGTTTCACATGCCTGATTCGTTACAATCGGCACTTCCACTTGGCGCAAACCGTCAGGATAACTCGCTCCGCCACTGCTATTCACATTGCCCCAGCCCGTCACCGTCGCCATGACCCCCGCCGCATCTAACGCAAAATCAGCGGGGGTGACTAAATCTATCCATTGTACCTGGTCATTCAACTCGGCGGGGTGCGCCAAACGAATGAGCGCAATATCCGAGTCGAGCAAGATACTGTCAAAATTAGGGTGAATATACCACCATACCCCATTAATACGTTGTCCACCTGAACCACTCAGCAAATGTTGCCCCAATAGCACATCCCGCGCCCCAAAAGCCACATTTTGCACACAATGCGCCGCCGTCATGACCCATTCAGGGGCAATTAATGTGCCGCCACATTTCTGCCCGTTATAAGCATTAGGATTATTAGCATCCACAATGGCCGCTTGCCAGGGCCAAGCCCCCGCTTCGGCCTCAAGGCCACCAATAATGCGCGGCTCAAGGCGGGCGCGCTCCCGTTGCGTTTGGCCGTCATGCTCCCGTTGCGCCTGCCAAAACGGGGCTTTCACCGTCATCTCCACCGTCATGGCCTTTCCCGCCGCCAAATCGGGTAACTTATTCCAGGTGACCACGCCATTAAGCTCTGTTCCGTTTTGGGTGGTACTGAGCAAGGTGGTACTCAGCGGCACAGTGTCGGTTATCACCACGCCCGTCACGGTGAGGCTGCCCGTATTACTAACCGTTAGCTGATAGGTAATATTGCCCTGTGACCCCACGCTTGATGGGCCGCTTTTGCTCATCGTCAATTGCCCCACTTGCGGCAACGGCGCAGCATTGGCGGTGGAAATAATTACTACAAAACATAACAAGATAAGATATATGGCTAATTTGGAGCGCAAACCTAAAGGTTTGCACTCCAAATTCACCTCATGCTGAGTATAAATGAATGATTTTGTTGACATGTTCCTAATTCCTAATTCCTAATTCCTTAATAATCGCCTGCGCCACGAATTGCGCCAGGAGTTCTGTACCTAATTTACTGTAATGGCAGCAATCATCGCGATAAGTGGGGCGCGTTTCATGGTCAAAAATTTCAATGGCACTATAAAAATGAACCCCTATAGATTGTAACGAGTCAAAACGTTGTTGCAAAATCGGATAGCCTTTCATAATGGCGGCGCGATAGGGTTGGTTTTCATTGAGAGCAATTTTGGTTTCAACCTCACCCATTTTTTTATGGGAAAAATATTGATTGGGCTGCATAAAATGAAAATAAGGCACATGCTGCGTGGCTAAAAATTGGTACATCATCATAGAGGAGGTCGCCCATTGGTCAGCGATTTGTTGATATAAAACGTCATCAGCTAAAACAAAGTCGCTAGGCTTAACGAATAGCAAAGAAGCCTCGCTATAACCTGCCTTAATATCCTGAAAATCATGCACGGTAGCCTGATAGTCGTTAAAACGATAGGCATAATATTTTTCTAACGCAAAGTTAAGAGAGGCCAGATAATTTTGATTGATAAACGCGGCAAGTTGATTTAATACTGCTTTATCACGGTTAATGGCGACTAACGCCTCCAACCGTCGCGGGGTCAAGGTGGTTTGGTCAGAGAGATTAACGAGCGTATTCATCGCCCCAATCTGCGGCATGGAGAGGTCTACTTGATGACGATTGTTTTCATTGCTTAAGGCCACTTCATTAAAACCGTCGATATTGACGACTAAATCAAATTTCTGTCCAATAGCGGAAAAATAATTAAGTAATAAAAGTTGCTGCGGCTGTTTATAGCCAGGATAGGAAAAATTAAGAATAATAACTTCTTTATTGGCGAAAAAGGGCGAGGCTTGCAGGGCTTTAATGAGGTAAGGCTGCCCAACCAGTGCAAACTCCTCGGCCACCGAACCACCAAAAATGGCGATGATAAATTGATTAGATTTCGTTTTATTAAAGGGATAATCATGGTTAGAGTAAAGGCCATGATTGTTGACTCTATTTAATTTAACGTCACTAATCCCGTCCCAAAAAGTTTGGTAAACGGGCAGATGTTGCCGTTCCCAGCCAGGGCTGCCCGCAAAACCAAAATAGGGATGAATCCGCACCTCAGTTAGTTTGCCCTCTTTGTCCTCTTGAATCAGGGCATACATTTTTTTATGGCTATAAAAGAGGCCATCCCCCTGAATGAAATAGAGCGTCACGGCCATGATTTCGGCAAAAATGAAGAATAGTGCCACATTCACCGCGACCATGAGTAGCAGCCGTTTATTGCTCATAGTCGCGGCAATGACGGAGTCCAAATCTTTAGATTTAGACTCCGCCTTAAAACGGGACGTAAAGCGTCGAGACAAAGGGGAAGTGTAAGCTAACGCAACAAGAATGAGCAACGCCAGCCCCCAAATTACGCGGTCTTGTTTGAGGGCGGTCAAGTGGTCAGGACTAACGGTGAGGGCAAAATCATCAAAATGGGCTTCAGTAGCCGATTGGCCGACCAAGGCCCCCGCAATTTCAACTTCAGTGGTGGCCTCATTCGTAATGAAATTATAGCTGAGGAATTGCCATACAGCCCCCCCTGCCCCCCCCGATTCGGGGCTACCCCCCCCTGCCCCCCCCGATTCG
>JAIFLK010000369.1 GCA_020049115.1 Chloroflexota bacterium
CGCGTTCTGCATTTTTATTTACGGGGCAGGGGCCGCAATATGTGGAGATGGGGCGAGAGTTGTATGAAACGCAACCGTTATTTCGCCAAATCATACAGCAATGTGATGAATTGTTGCGACCTCATTTAGATATACCGTTGCTAGAATTGCTTTATCCTACCAACAAAGGACAAAGGACAACTGACCCCTTAGATGAGGCCACCTACGCCCAACCCGCGTTGTTTGCGATTGAATATGCCCTCGCCAAGTTGTGGCAATCATGGGGCGTTGAAGCTGAAGTGGTCATTGGACATAGCATGGGTGAATATGCGGCCGCCTGTTTTGCGGGAGTCTTTAGCCTGGCCGATGGGTTAAGATTAATTTCGGAACGGGGTCGCTTGATGCAACAGGAGGCAGAGGCGGGGCAAATGGTGGCGGTGTTGGCCTCCGCCGAACAGGTGACGGAGATTATTAAACCTTTCGCCCATGAAGTCTCCATTGGGGTGATTAACACGCCGCAAAATTTGGTTATCTCTGGCCGCCCGTCAGGGATACAAGCGGCGGTGCAGGCACTGAACGCGGCGGGGCTGGACACGCGCCCATTGAAAATATTTGTGGCTTCCCACTCGCCGTTGATGGATGGGATTTTGGATAAATTTACGGCAGTATTAAAAACGGTGACGTATCACCGCCCACGAATCAAAATTGTCTCCAATTTGACAGGGCAATTGGTAGAGCATGAAGTGACGACGGTGGCATATTGGCAACAACATTTACGGCAATCGGTGCGCTTTGCTCAGGGCATGGCAACGCTGTTTGAGTTGGGGATTAATACTTTTATTGAGGTGGGTCCAAAACCAACCCTGTTAAGTCTAGGCCAGCAGACAGTGGTAGAGACAGGGCATGCCCTGTCTCTACTGTGGTTGCCTAGTTTATATCCCAAACAACAGACGGATTGGCGGCAGATGTTGGAGTCGTTGGGTCAACTCTATATGCATGGGGCGCAGCTGAATTGGCGGCAAGTTGATGAGCCACGTCACAAAGTGTCATTACCGACCTATCCTTTCCAACGGAAACGCTATTGGCTTGACCAGCGCGCCAAAACTCGCACCTTAGGCGAGGCAGGACATCCGCTTATTGGGACAATACGCCGTTCTCCCACGAGCCAAGAAATTAGTTTTCAAACCACCTTATCCGCCAACCAACCCACTTATTTAAGTGACCACCGCGTTTTTGAGCAAGTGATTTTACCTGGGACGGCTTATTTGGAGATGGCGTTGGCGGCGGGGAAACAGCTATTTCCCCGCGAAGCCATTGAGTTAATCAATATTACATTTCAGCAACCTTTAATTTTAACTGATGAAACGACTACCGTACAAATTATGTTTAGCCCGTTAGCAAAGGGGTATCGGTGGCAGATATTTAGTTTAGTGACGGCGGGGCATGAATGGTTGTTACATAGTGCGGGGGAAATATTCATTAACAATGAGCCATTCGTCATGAATAAGCGTTCATTGGCTGAATTACAAGGTCATTGCAGCCATTCGTCATGAATAAGCGTTCATTGGCTGAATTACAAGGTCATTGCTTAACAGAAATTTCGGTACAAACACATTACGAAAATTGTGCCGCGCAGGGCATAGATTATGGAACATCGTTTCAATGTATAACAGAATTATATGGCGGTGCAGACGAATCATTAGGTCTAGTGCGGCTGTCGGATACGTTACAATTAGAAACAAAGCAATATCGCCTCCACCCCGCGTTGTTAGATAGCTGTCTGCAAGTCTCAAACGCGGCGATAACCATTGAGGCCACCTATTTACCCTTTGCCGTAGAGCAGTTGCGGCTTTATCAGGGTGAGGCTAAGGCGGTTTGGAGTTATGCAAAATTACGCGAGAGCGCAGCTGTAGAAACAGGGCAGGCCATGTCTCTCCAATTTGACATTACGTTATTTAGCGAATTGGGTGATTTGGTAGCTGAAATCAGTGGCCTGACCTTGCGCCAAGCGCAGATAGGCCAACGTTTACGCACTGATTGGCTATATCAACTCGCTTGGCAACCGTCAGCCTTGCCACGGCAATCACCGTTTAGCGATAAACGCGGGGCATGGTTGATTGTGCCACCCAGCGATTATAAGGTTTCAAACCTTATAATCGCTAACGCCCTCGCTGATTTATTACGAACTAAGGGGGAAACTGTAGTAATAAGCGAGGAGTTAGGCGTGATGCGTGAACCTTATCGCGGCGTGATTTATTGGGGATTAGACAATGTAGAGACAGGGCATGCTTTGTCTCCACAAAATGCGCCTGACGCAACATTACAATTTTCCACCCACGCCCTCACCGTTGTGCAACAATTGATTAAGGCGGGACATAAGCCTAATTTGTGGTTTATTACACAAAATTCCCTAGACGATAGAGAGCAAACCACCGACGCGTCTACCGTCTACCATTTACCGTCTACCTCCCTGTGGGGTTTAGGGCGCACTATCATGTGGGAACACCCTGAGTTGAATTGCCGTTGCATTGACCTGGACGCGGCGACCAGTGCCGAAACGGTATTTAACACCATTTGGTACGCCGATAACGAAAACCAAATCAGGTTACATGACGGTCAACGGCAAGTGGCGCGGCTGGCACGATATGTAGAGGAGAAATTGAAATGAGAAATGAAAAGTTTCTCACCTCTCACTTCTCACCTCTTAGTTCTTACCTCATTACGGGCGGTTTAGGCGGGCTTGGCTTGAAAGTGGCAGCCTGGTTAGCGGCACAAGGGGCGCGTCATTTAGTGTTAGCTGGGCGGCGCGGCGTAGAAAGTGAATCCACTCAAAGAGCAATTAGTGAGTTAGAAGAGTTAGGGGCGCAGGTATTGGTGGTGCAGGCGGATATTTCGCAAGCGGTTGACGTAAGCCGTTTGATAACAACATGTCAAAACTTTGCCCCCTTAAAGGGCATTATCCACGCGGCGGGGGTGATTGATGATGGCATTATCTTACAACAAACGGCTGACCGTTTTGCCAAAGTATTTGCGCCCAAAGTGTGGGGCTGTTGGCATTTGCACCAAGCAAGCCAGAATATACCATTAGATTTCTTCGTCAGTTTCTCCTCTGTAACCTCGTTGTTAGGGAATGGGGGTCAGGCCAATTATGCGGCCGCCAATGCCTTCATGGACGGCCTCATGGCGCAGCGTCGCGTGCAAGGGCTACCAGGCCTGAGTATCAATTGGGGCGGTTGGGCGGAGGTGGGCTTGGCAGAACGCGAAAAAGCGAAAGGGCGCGAAAAAATCGAAGATTGGATTGCTCCGCAACAAGGCGTGGCGTTATTGGGTTATTTGTTAAGCCAAAATACGACCCAAGTGGGCGTAATACCCGTTAATTGGACTAAGTTTGGCAAGCAACTGCCTGTTGGTTCTCATTTCCCTGTGTTAAGTCATTTCCTCAAACCGAAAACCATCACTTCCAGCAAAAATAGCTTGCGGCAACAACTGGCGCAGGCGGCGACCATTGAGGAACAATTGCTCTTACTTAAACAGCATCTCCGTACCGAAATTGAAACCATCTTAGGCGTGGCCTCCACCGATGAGCAGAGTTTCTTTGATTTGGGCATGGATTCGCTGATGTCTATTCAGGTGTCAAACCGTTTAGCTACATATTTTAATGTTTCTTTACCTACGGCCATCTCCTTGCAATATCCTACCATTGAGCAACTAGCCACACAATTACTGAACATTGTCAACAAAGCGAATGATATAACGATGCCTGATAAGGTCACGGCTGCTTTAATGATGACGCATAATGACTATCCTCAGCTTTATAATCAGCAAGAATGTTATATCTGGCATGAACAGGCAGCGAACAAAGCCTGTATGCAACTTTATTTGCCCATTCACATTCAGTCACCCGTAAATGTGACGGCCTTACAAAAAGCTCTAAATGCCCTAATTGAGCGTCATGAAAGTTTACAAATGACCTTTAGCCAACAACAGGGGGCTTTGCGACAACAAATAAAGCCTGGCCAAACGGCTGATTTTAAGCAGGTTGAGCTAGAGTGTAATACATGGTTAGAAGTAGCTCCCATGATTTTGAGTTCAGCCCAACAGCTATTTGATTTAGCGCAGGGGCCATTATTACGAGGACATCTCTTTAGTCGGGCAATCAATGAGCATGTATTACTGATAGTAACCCATCACATTGCGGTAGATGCGACCTCATTTGCCATTTTATTAACGGAATTCTGGCCGTTATATCAATTTTATGACCATGACCAGCCCCTCACCTTACCACCAATAACGACCACCTTTACCAATTTCATCACTTGGCAAAGCAGCATGTTAGCGGGGCTAGAAGGCCAAAGGTTAAAAACCTATTGGCACAAACAGTTAGCAGGTCAATTATACCCGCTACATTTACCCACAGATTACCCGCGCCGTCAGGTTGAACGTCATTATGGGGCGTGTTATACCGTTCAATTTGAGGCAGAATTAATCCAACCCTTACGCCAACTTGCTCAACATGAGGGCGGAACGTTATATATGGTCTTCATGACGGCCTTCCAATTGTTTCTCCATCATTACACCAAGCAAAATGATATTCTGGTCTCAATGAATGTTTCCAACCGCACCCAACCTGACTTCGCCCATATAGTCGGTTATTTATCGGACATTCTGCCGATTCGTATCAAAATAGTTGACCAGGAGATAACCTGGCGCGAGTTGTTACAACAAGTACGGCTGACTATTTTAGAAGCCATTAATCATCAAGGGTATCCCATTAAATTATTAGCCCAAGAGTTAAATCTACCCTCAGAGCCAAGCCGCCCCACCCTCTCCCCGATTTGGTTTACCATGTTGCCACATCACCTTTTCCAAGAAACTGCCGCTTTATTACAGCCTGGCCCTGAAGCCATTCAGCAGGGCGATTTACGGCTAACAGGATTAGATATTATCCCTGCTTGGTTGGGCAATTGGTATGAGTTAGAGTTGAATTTAATCGAATATCCAGATATGATTACTGGAATGTTAGTTTATAGTAGTGACCTGTTTACTGAGGCCACCGTTGCTCAATGGGTGGCGCATTTACGACAATTATTAAAATTGATTGCGGCTGACCCAACTCAACCCATTTCAAAGTTATCATTCTCACAATAAGGAATTTTGACCTGTAAATAATTTGGTGATGGAAGCAGCCCTTATAAGGGCTTAAATCCCCTCAAAATTTACAGCATGAGGAATTTTGACCATGTTATTTGGCTTATTAGCGGGTGGCACCGCCTTGTACGGTACTTTCAAAATATATCAATACAAATCATCAAAAAAAACGTTAGGCATGGCAGTTCAAATGGGAACAACCTCTCTACGCCCCCTGAACCCGACTGACTCCACCCCTGATACCGCCACTGACCCAATAGAACAAGAACAAACCGCCAGCCAACATGTAACTATTTCCTCAACTTCATTAGCCTTAAGTGCCGTGGGAATTATAACCCACACTCCTCTAACGTTGGTGGCTATCCCTGGCTTAATTTATATTACCACCCCAATTATTATTGATGGTTACAAAGCCATATTCCAAGAAGGTCGGGTGCGCGCCTCTATTTTGGATAGCATTACGATTATTGCCATGCTAGGTACAGGTCATATTTTTGCCACTTCTTTAGCCGCAACTCTATTAACCGTGAGTGAAAAATTACTCCTGCAAACCGAAGATAAAGCAAAAAAGAGCCTAACCAATATCTTCGGCGAACAACCCCGTTTTGTTTGGGTATTACGAGATAACATTGAAGTGCAAATCCCGTTTGAGCAATTAATGGCGGGAGATGTTATTGTGGTTAATGCAGGGGAATTTATTCCTGTAGATGGCCTCATCGTGGAAGGCCTGGGCAGCATTGACCAACATAAATTGACGGGGGAAGCGCAACCCGCCGAAAAAACGGTTAATGATACGGTCTTCGCGGGAACAGTTTTACTCTCAGGACGACTTTACATTCAGGTTGAACAAGCGGGTCAAGATACCGTTATCGCTCAACTGGGTCATATCTTAAATCAAACCTCTGATTTCAAAAGCTCAGTGCAATCTAAGGGCAAACTCATTGCTAACCGCGCCGTTATTCCCACTTTGGCTCTGAGCGCGTTAGCTTTACCCATCGGGATTTCCAACGCTCTGGCGGTCTTAAACTCTGGCTTTGGCTATAACATGCGAATTATTGCCCCGATTGGCATGTTAAATTTCCTCAATATTACCTCACATGAAGGTATTTTGATTAAAGATGGCCGTTCACTAGAATTATTAAGCAAAGTTAATACTGTGGTCTTTGATAAAACAGGCACCCTCACCCTAGAGCAACCCCATGTCGCGGCTATCCACTTGGCTTCAACCGCCACCGACTTCACCCCCGAAAAATTATTGGCCTACGCTGCCGCCGCCGAGTTTCGCCAAACTCACCCCACCCCGAAAAATTATTGGCCTACGCTGCCGCCGCCGAGTTTCGCCAAACTCACCCCATTGCTAAAGCAATATTACAAGCCGCACAAGCACAAAATTTAGAGCTACCACCCATTAATATGGCTAAATATGAAGTTGGCTATGGGATTAAAGTGGAGCTAGATAATAAACGGGTGATTGTCGGCAGTATCCGTTTTATGAAATTAGAAGAAATTATCATTCCGCCAGACATTGAAACTATTCAAATCACCTCTAATGAACAAGGCAACTCCCTTGTTTATGTTGCCGTTAATAACGAATTAATGGGCGTGATTGAACTTGAAAGCACTATTCGGCCTGAAATAGCCCAAATTATTCAAACGCTACACCAACGCGGCCTCTCAACCTACATCATTTCAGGCGACCATGAGCAGCCAACCCAAAAACTCGCCGCCCAATTAGGCATTGACCATTATTTTGCCGAAGTGTTACCTGAAGATAAGGCCAATTTGATTATTCAATTACAGCAAGCAGGTCACTCCGTTTGTTTTGTGGGCGATGGCATTAATGATTCAATTGCTTTGAAAACGGCGAATGTGTCCATTTCCATGCGGGGCGCATCCACCATTGCCACCGATACCGCCCAAATTGTTTTAATGGGACAAAACTTAAACCAACTGCTTCCGTTATTTGACTTGGCCGAAAATTTTAACCACAACATGCAAGTCAGTTTTATCAGTACCATTGTCCCTGGCGTAATTTGTGTTAGCGGGGCCTTCTTCTTCAACTTTGGAATTGTTACTTCAATTATGTTATATAACATGGGCTTAGTGCTGGGAGTGAGTAATGCGATGTTGCCCTGGGTACAATACCAACAGAAAAAACTACCCAATCACAAGTCAAGTCATATTAAGGAGTCTGAACCATGGATATAGCCATGATGTATGAAATAGTCGGTTATGTTGCCTCCGTTTTGGTGGCGATTTCGCTCATGATGAAATCAATTTTGCGGCTACGGGTCATCAATTTAATCGGCGCGGCTTTTTTCAGCCTCTACGGTTTTTTGATTGGCGCGTTCCCCGTTGCCGTCTTGAATTTCATCATTGTGTTGATTGATATTTATTACCTTTATGAAATGTACGCCACCAAAGAGTATTTCAAGTTACTTGAGGTTAAGACAACTTCGGATTATCTGCAATACTTCCTTAAGTTTTATGAACGGGATATTGACCAATTTTTGCCCCATTTTCGTTATGACCCCGCCCCACCGCAGATGATTTTTTTCGTCCTCCGCAATTTAGTCCCCGCAGGACTATTTATCGCCCAACAGCAACCTGACGGCACGCTCATGATTAACCTTGATTTCGTCATTCCTGGCTTCCGCGACTTCAAAATTGGCGAATTTGTGTATGATAATAACGCGACCATCTTCACCCAACGTGGCTTCCGCCAACTCCAAAGTCACCCTGGCAACGCCACCCATGAAAAATATCTCCGCCGCATGGGGTTTCAGCCCAATGACAAAGGCATGTATGTTAAGGCTATTGGCTAACGGAAAATTGACCCACTCTTACTGATAAGCTAAAATAACAAAACCTATCTGAAAAGGAGAGCTATTTATGCCCACCCTCGCTATTCAAACCGAACAACCCTTATTAGTCGCTTTAGAACAACTCGCGCAAAACAGAAAAACCTCGTTAGAGGCTTTAATTAAAGAAATTTTATGGCAATATCTCCAACAACCACCGCCACCCCCTAAAACTTACTCCTTTATTGGCATTGGTCACAGTGGCAAGAAAAATTTATCAACGCAAGTTGAAGAAATTTTAGCCAACTCATTGCAACGAAAAGAAGGATGGAGTTTACCCTAATGACGGCTTTATTAGACACAGGTTTTTTACTTGCAGTGCTAGATACTGATGATGTTTTACATCCAATCTGTTCTCAAGCCTTACAACTAGAAACGAAACCAATTCTACCTGACATTGTATTACCAGAATTAGCTTACATGGTTTTACGTGAACTTGGCTACCCTGTTTTAATTACTTTCTTACAAGCCTTACAACGGGGTGAATTACCCATTGAAAAATTTACTTCCCAAGATTTAACCCGTACAACTGAAATTTTAGGGAAATATGCCGATAGTCGCGTGGATTTTGTAGATTGTGCCATTGTTGCCATGGCCGAACGCCTCAACATTCAACATATTTTAACCGTTGACCAACGTCATTTCCAATTATTTCGCCCCAAACATTGCCCCTATTTCATCATTCATCCTTAGTCATCACCCATCTAACAAATAAATTGGCTCTTCATAGTAACGAATCTTACCAAGATTAAGTTTCTGTACTAAAAAATCATGCAGCCAGTGATTCTTTTCAACTAAGGTTTGGCTAGATTTCAGCACCGCCAAATCCACATTCAGCCGCAACACCCGACCATGAATGATGAAACGAGTGATACCTGCGGGGAAAAAATGGGCGGATTGCGCCACTTGTAACACCTGCTTGACCGTAAACTCAGGAAATATGATGAGTGCGGCTAGGGTCGGAAATTCATCATGTAAGGTCAGCAAATCGCGCTCAATAGTACGCTGCACTTGCGAGGCTTGAATATAACTCTCTGTTAATTTATTCAACGCTACTAACCAATTTTGCCTGACCTTCGGTCGCAACAAAAAGCACACCCCCGCCACCGTCTGCAAATAACATAAATCGTTATGCGTTAATACATGGTCAGCCGTTGTTGCCACCAACTCAATTTCAGCCAATTGGCCTAACAATTCTATCAAGTGGTCAGGCGCGATATTACACAGCGCATGATTCCAGGTATGCAGCCCCATCACCTCAGCCGCAGAAATAACCTGTACCACCAAATGGGGGTAGCCCAACTCTTTCAAAGCCGTCAGCCGCGTCGCCCCATCTAACACAATGTAATAATTTTCGGCCTGCATCACCATCGGCGGGTCCATCAAAATACCCTCTGTTTGCAAACGTTGCTTCAACTTCGCCACACGCTGCGGGTCAACCTGCTCATGGGGCATAACTTGCATAATATCAACAAAACGTAACGAGAAAGGAGGCCAAATCTTTAGATTTGTTCGGGACAAATCTAAAGATTTAGACTCCTCAGCTGCTCCCACCTCTAAAAATGCCACACATCCTCCACTTGTTCATTCACCACCTTAACAATTTGTTCGCGGCTCACCAATTGGCGCGCCGCTTCCATCAAGGGATACATGACGACATCTTGCGTTATAAAGGGAATATGTTGGCGAATTAAATCGTAAGCAGGTTGCGTCCCCTGCCCTAACTTGGCCGTTACGCCTAACTGTTCCCGCCGAAAATCCACGCCCTGCGCCGCCGCCATTAACTCAATCGCCAAAATATGCTCGACATTTTGATTAATCTGGCGCGCCTTCACCGCCGCCGTACAGCCCATGCTTACATGGTCTTCCACATTGGCCGA
>JAIFLK010000179.1 GCA_020049115.1 Chloroflexota bacterium
GCGAAAACCAAGCCTACACGAGTTTTAGAACGATGTTGTTTTTACGAGAGTAAACTACCGCCAGTTCGTCGGGAAGTTACGCCTGTGGAGAGAGTGTAAGTCCTAATTTATTAAGGCCGTTCTCGCTGAAGCAGGAATTAAACATTGTTTATGGCCTCGTGTCATAAATGAGTAAGTTTTTTAGAACGGTTGGTTGATTTCATAGATGCTCCACAAACTCAGCAATCCAAAGCCGAGAATAATTAGCCCTGCGCCACGATTGACCCAGACCAAGCCTGAACCATAAATTTTTTGGCGCAATAAACTCACGCCGCCACTCAAGATGAGCCACCAGGCGGCTGACCCTAAAAATACCCCTAACACTAACAAACTGCTCCCGCCATAGTCGCTGCCACCCGATAAACCTAAACCCGCGAAAATCAGGGTGAAGGAGAGAATGGTCATGGGGTTGGTCAGGGTGAGGAAAAAGGTGGTGCTATAGGCTTGTAAAAATGAGGGTGTTGTATTTTCCTCATTGGCTTGGGTGGCCTGGCTTAAGACGGTTTTCACCCCCAAATAGCAGAGAAATAGGCCGCCAACTAAGCGTAATATAGTTACTTGGCTGGTTAAAAAACTGCTGATAAAGGTCAGCCCAAAGGCCGCGACCAGGCCATAAACCGCGTCGGCGGTGGCCGCGCCCAAGCCTGACATAAAACCGTAACGTAGCCCATGATGTAAGGTGCGTTGAATACACAACACCCCTATCGGGCCAACAGGCATGGCAATGAAAAAGCCAAAAAGCAACCCTCGTAACAATAAGTTATCTGGCATGTTTTTGCCTCCTAAGCTGCATTATACCCACAAATTACGTTTGCAGCGAATTTCACCAATTACACGAATAGGATATTAAAAATTTTTATTTCTCATTTCTTACTTCTTATTTCTCACCTCGCATTTCTCATTTTAAGCTACTCTTGAGTATAATACGGGTTTATGAGTCTTGAATGGATTTTATTAGGGCTACGGCTAGTTGCCGTACTCATTTTGTATACTTTTTTGGGCGTGGCCTTAACCTTGATTTGGCATGACCTCAAACAAGCGGCCCATCAATCGGTCAAGCAATATCGTTTGCGCGTGACCCAAACCAGTGAACCAACCTTCATGGTGGGCGAAATTTTGCCGTTAGAAATAGTCACGATTTTGGGCAGTCAGGCCGATAATGAGATTATTTTACCCCATGCTGCGCCGCGTCAGGTGCGGCTCATCCAAGAGCATCAAACTTGTTGGGTGGAAAACCTCGCTGCACCAACAGTCACATGGTTAAATGGTCAACCCCTCCAGCAGCCCACCCCTTTATCGCCAGGCGATGTGATTGCCATTGGCGATACTCATTTCAGATTTGAACTTAATTAACGATGTGATAATTTTTGTTAAGACCTCACAGGTTTTCAAAACCTGTGAGGTCTTAGGAAACAATAACCTCCATGAACCTCGAAAAACTTTCTAACGCGTTTGGCGTATCTAGTGGTGAAGCCGCCGTGCGCCAGATTATTATTGAAGCGACTCAAGCCCACGCCGATGAATGGCATGTGGACACGATGGGTAATTTATTCATCACCCGTAACCACCGCGTCGAAACCAGCGGCCCCGTGCCACGCGTCATGGTGACGGCGCACATGGATGAAGTGGGCTTTTTAATTAGTGAAATTAAGAGTGATGGCCTGCTCAAATTTAAGCCCATTGGGGGGTTTGATAAACGAATATTACTCGGTAAAACTTTGTTGATAGGCCAAGAGCGTGTGCCTGGCGTGATTGGCCTGAAACCTATCCATTTATTAAAAGGCGACGAGTATAAAACTGTCGGTGACATTGACACCATGTATATTGATGTGGGCGGCACGAGCAAGGGCGACACAAAGGTTAATGTGGGTGATTTAGCCACCTTTGCTACCGAATTTGGCTACATGGGCGGACAAACGCCCCCACCTCCCCTGTCCCCCCCTGATTCAGGGGGGGAAACGGGGGGGTTGGCTCGACAAGGGCGCGTCAAGGGCAAAGCCTTTGATGACCGCGTTGGCTGTGCCATTTTGTTAGAGCTACTCCAGGGCGATTATCCCGTTGACCTGGTGGCGGTTTTTACGGTACAGGAAGAGTTGGGGATGCGTGGGGCGAAGGTGGCCGCTTATGCCACCAATCCTGACATGGCCTTCATTTTAGAGTGTACTGCCGCCGATGATTTGCCCACAAATGATGCCGAGAAGGAAGTAGGGATTCCCCGTTTGGGTGACGGCCCCGCCATTACGGTCATGGATAATAGCTTTATCGCAGACCGCCCCATGATAAATGGTCTCATTGCGGTGGCGGAGGCCGCACATATCCCCTATCAATTCAAGAAACCTGGTGTCGGCGGCACGGATGCGGGCGCGATTCATTTGGCCCGTCAAGGGATTCCCTCCGCCGTTGTCAGTGTCCCCGCCCGTTATATTCATTCACCTGCGGCCATCATTGACCTGGCCGATTTTTGGCATACCGTTGACCTCATGCGCGCCACCTTAACAAAAGGATTTCCCCAGAAATAATTCTTGGAGTCCAAATCTTTAGCTTTGTCCGACTACTCAAAT
Organism: Chloroflexota bacterium; assembly: GCA_020049115.1. GTDB lineage: Bacteria > Chloroflexota > Anaerolineae > 4572-78 > J111 > JAIFLK01. The sequence continues at coordinate 2,601 of JAIFLK010000179.1, forward strand.
CTAAAGATTTGGACTCCATAAGTGAAAGTTCTTGATAACTCCCTGGTCTAAATATCTGTTGCCCCATATCCCCACTTGGATATTAACATTATGTTTGTTCAGCTTATTTCTCCCCACCCTACCCATTCCACTTGTGTCAGATGATTACGGTTGGATGATGTATGTTAACCAGAAAGAGGGGTTGACGGATTTTGTCATAAAGACCTTTTCCATCAAAGACCGTCAATACCAATATCGCCCCCTCATGCCCACCACCGTCGCGGCCTGTTATGTTATTTCTGGCACGGCCTCATTTTGTCCCCATCTCATCGGCTTGAGCTTACATTTTCTAAATACTCTCATGGTGGGGCAGTTGGCTTATGTATTAAGTCATAAACGTCGTTTTGCATGGCTGACGACCTTCTTTTTCGCGCTCTACTTTGCCCATGTCGAGAACATCGCCTGGATGTCTGACGTGGGGAATTTACTCACCGTTTTTTTTGCCCTCAGCACCACCTTACTATTTATAAAATTTCTGCAAGACAAACCTCCCAGATTTCTAAAACCCACTGTCATTAAGTTAGTAAACTCTGACCCTCACCCCAACCCTCTCCCAGTGGGCGAGGGAGTTAAACTTCCCCCCTCTCCCACTGGGAGAGGGGATGGGGGTGAGGGGGATTTTGGCTTAACTTCATGGCAATGGTTTCTAAAACCTATGAGGTTTGGTACGGGTTGGCATTATTACGCTTTCAGTCTTATCACTTTCAGTTTGATGATGGTCTCGAAAGAATCCGCCATCTCCATGCCGCCCATTTTAGTCACTTGGGCCGCCATTTTTCTCCTCACTCAAAAATCCGCTTGGTTGCAGAAAACGCGTTATATCCTGGCCTCCGTTGGCTATAGCCTGTTGTTATTACTTTATTTTTTCATGGTCAATTGGAATGGGGTTAAATTTGCTTTTGCGGGACAAGGCAATTATAAACTTCGTTTTGATGTTTTAATTATCCGCAATTTTATTTACTATTTACTCAACCTCCTCTGGCCGACTTCCATTGAACCCCTCGAAAAAATCCATGCCATCATCATCACCCACACCCCCTTAACGCAATTATGGAATATTTCCGAATTTAAATGGCTACTGCTTGGCTTAAATTTGATTACGATTTTATTAGGTTGGTTTTTATGGCAACGTCACCTGATTGTTTGGTTAGGCTTAAGCTGGTTGGCCTGGGGTATTTTGCCTGTTCTCTTCATCGGTGGCTACAGCGAACGCCATTTATATCTGCCCTCCGTTGGCCTAAGTTTATTGGTTAGCTATCTATTAATGAAACTACGCCCGCCGTTGGCTGCCATTTCTATCGCCGTCATGTTAGTCGCAAACATCTATTGGGTGCAATTTCGGGTGCAGAGTTGGCAGCAGGCGGGGCAACTCGCCCACCACATTGTGCAAACCGTCGTCACCACCTACCCCACCATGTCGCCGCAAGCCGAGTTATGGTTTGTGGGGATTCCTGATAATATTAACGGGGCTTACATTTTTAGAAATGGCCTCAATGATGCCCTCAGCTTAGAGTATCAATTTGTGTATTTTAATGTCCATCTATTACCCAAAATAGATAAAGTCCCCCAAACTTTAACGGCTGACCAATATCTATTTATCTTACAAGACGGCCACCTCATTGACCTGACCCCAATCAAAAAAATTAAGAATTAGGAACTAGGAATTATAAGTAAACAATTTTTTTAATTCCTAATTCTTAATTCCTAATTTCCATGCGTTTATCTCCCTGGCTAGTTCTTTTTAGCCTCCTCGTTTTAGCCAATAATCTCCTCCTGCCTCTCGGCGAAGCCTCCGATGAGCCTTCGTATCTTGATTATGCCTCATTTCTAGTCCATCATGGTTATCCTCCCAGCACCATAGAGGAACGTATTTTGGCAGGGCCAAAAGGGGGTTTTGCCCCGTTATACTTCGCCCTCTTAACTCCTGCCCTCAAAATAGGTGACTTTTTCGCCACTCCCATACATTTGGGTGCAATGTTTGCCCTCCATTTCCACACTTACGATGAATTAATCCCCTGGCGTGGTTTTGTCCTCACCTGGCACCTCGCCCGTTTCATCTCCTATCTTATCGCCCTGGCTACCCTGACCGCCACATGGCAATGGAGTCGGCTCTTATTCAAAGACGACACCCTCGCTTGGGCTATCACTCTGATGGTGGCCTTCATGCCCCGTTTTGTCATCAACAGCGCGGTCTTAAGTGATGATAATTTAGTTGCCCTGTTCGCCACGATTTGGCTCTATTTATTGGTCAAAATCACCATCTCACCCCAAAACCCCTTCCTTTATATTGCCGCAGGTATCACACTCGGTTTAGCCGTCTTAAGTAAATATAACGGGGCAATGTTAGGGCTAGAACTATTGTTACTCGGCGGCTATTTATACCACCAAAAAAGGTTAATTTGGGCGCACCTCATAAAACTTGGCGCGGCCTTTGCGCTCACCATGTTACCCTGGTTGGCGTTTGTATTACGCTATTTTAACTATTTTAGCGAACTTGGCTTCACCAAAGGGTTAGCCATCATCATGGGCGAGCCGCTACTTACGGGGACAGTTCATACCGCCAGTAGCTACCTCAGTTTGAGCGAATGGAGTTTGACCTTGCTCAAATCATTTTGGCTAGAATTTGGCTGGATGCGCTTAATCAGCGATAACATTACCATCACCCTTGTGGCGATTGGACTATTATTAGCCAGCGCGGGTTGGCTCAAACACCTCAACCACCTGGTAAGAAGTCCGCAAATGATTGCGGACTCCCCCATAGATTCGACCATAACACAAAGTCCGCAAATGATTGCGGACTCCCCCATAGATTCGACCATAACACAAAGTCCGCAATCATTTGCGGACTTCATCGCCCATTTTCCAACCTTGCTTTGTATAACGCATACGGGGCTATTTCTCAGCGTGGTACTCAGCTTCCTTTTCATCAGCCCCACCCTAGACACCTGTCAAGGCCGCCACTTATTGCCCACCTTGCCGACACTGGCTTACCTTGTATTACGAGGTTGGCAACATCTTGTCGCCAATTTACCCCTCAAACCCGTCACATGGCTTTATGTCAGTTTCAGCCTTATCAGCAATTTAACCTTTATCGGCCTGACGGTGCAACCCTATTTTGTCTATACCAATATTACGCCCCTGCATTACAATTGGGGGTCACAAGTGCAACTAACGGGTTATCACCTTACGCCGCAAACCATTAAACCTGAACAGCCCATAACGCTTTATTTGTATTGGCAACATCTCACGCCTAGTTATCGGCTCTCATTTCAAATAGTGAACCAACAGGGTCAACTTATCCTGCAAAAATATGCCTATCTTGACCCCCGCGCTGCTTGGCGTGAGGGCATTGTCCCCATGAAATATACCTACATCTTCCCCACCGACATGCCCGCCGATAGTTACCAGATTCAAGTGGAAGTGCAAGATTTAGCTACGGGCAAGCCGCTTAATGGCAATGTTGAGGTGGGGCAATTTCAGTTAGAATAAGAAATATAAACGGAGTCCAAAGCCGTAGGCTTTGTGGCTACAGGTCAAAGCCTACGGCTTTGGACTCCAATGAGTAACCATATCATGAAACATATCGTTAGTATTAGTTTAGGTAGTTCTAGCCGCGATAAAAAAACCCACCTGAAATTAAATGGTGAGTTAATCATTGTGGAGCGCATTGGCTGTGATGGCGATGAGCAGCGAGCGCAACGCTTATTTACCGAAATGGACGGTAAGGTTGATGCCTTTGGCGTTGGTGGCGTGGAGTTATATGTGCGGGTGGTGGATAAAAATTACCCGTTACGTTCTGGCTTGAATTTGGTCAAAAATGTAACAAAAACGCCCTACACCGACGGGCGCGGCCTGAAATTGACCCTAGAGCAGAGCATTTTCCAACGGGCTGCGCCGCAGCTCAATCATCCCCTCACGCCGCGCCGCGCCATGATGCCGATGGCCTGTGACCGTTATGGCATGGCCGACTCGTTGGCGCGGGCGGGTTTTGAGCTAATTTTTGGTGATTTACTCTTTGCGCTCGGTCTGCCTATTAAGGTGCGCGGTTTGGCGAGATTACGCAGTCTGGCGAGTTTATTGCTGCCTATGGTTGGCCTCATGCCGATTAGGATGCTTTACCCGACGGGTCAAAATCAAGAGGAAAACACGCCGCGCTATGGCGATTGGTTTGATTACGGCCCCGTGATTGCGGGTGATTTTCTCTACATTCGCCGTTACATGCCGCAAGATTTAGCGGGTAAAATCATCATCACCAACACCACCACCGCCGCCGATGTTGACCTCATGCGACAACGGGGCTTAATGTATCTTATTACCAGTACGCCACGCCTAGAGGGGCGGTCATTTGGGGCAAATGTATTGGAGGCCGCGCTCATTGCCTACGCGGGGCGGGGGCGGGTGTTGAATGATAGTGAACTGTTCCGCCTGATTAACGAGTTGGATTTGCGCCCTGAGGTGCAACAACTGAATTAACATCAACGGAGTGCAAACCTTTAGGTTTGTACTTATTGCCTATAATTCGTAATTTTTACCCCTCAAAACGATAACCAATCCGCCGAATGGTCGCAATGCGCGTGGGTTGGGAGGGATTATCCTCAATTTTTTCGCGCAACCAACGAATATGCACATCTACCGTGCGCGATTCACCGTAATAATCATAGCCCCAAACTTTTGTTAACAATAAATCGCGCGATAACACCGCACCTTGATTCCGCATGAGTTCTACTAAAAGGTCAAATTCCTTAAAACTCAGGTTCAACAATTCTTCGCCTTTATAAGCCCGCCGTCCAATTAAATCCAAATATAAATTACCTGCTTCAATAATACCCGTAGATTTTTTGGGCGTGCTACGGCGCAACGCGGCCCGCACTCGCGCCAATAACTCCCCTAAATTGAATGGTTTCGTAATATAATCATCTGCCCCCGAATCCAAGCCAATAATTTTATCCACCTCACTAGAGCGCGCCGTCAATAAAATAATTGGCACATCCAACTCTCGCCGCAAAATCCGACAAACTGAAAAACCATCTAAATCAGGCAACATGATGTCTAAAATAATTAAATTTGGGCTTTCGGTGCGGGCTTTCTCCAAGCCCGTTGGCCCATCCGAAGCAGTCATGACTTGATAGCCTTCACGCTCCAAGTTATAGGCCAATGTTTGTTGCAATGTCTTATCATCTTCTACGACCAGCACTACCGTTTGTTCATTGTTTGTCATACGCCAACCTTACATTTTAGTTATCAGACCTGCAAGGTTTTGAAAACCTTGTAGGTCTAATCCATCAAGCCATTGTACCACACAATTAGCATTATGGGCGAATAGCCTAAAAATTTCAACTGGCGCGTCTTGGCGTTAAAAGCCTCACTCACAACTCGCCTGCCCCAAATATTTCTGACACTCCCCCGCCGCAAAATCACGCGTCAGCCGCGCCTGCGCCAAATTCAGCAACTCCGCCAAATCTAACGTATAGAGCCGCACTGCCCCATCTTCACTAGCAATTGCTAAATGTCGCCCATCCGAGTTAAAAGCCAAATCAGAAATACGACTCGTCGCCCCGCCTAAAGTCAGCCATCTTTGGCCTGACTCAACCTCCCAAATCGTGGTGGTCTTATCCCCCGCCGCCACCGCCAAACGCGTCCCATCAGGGCTATAAATGAGCCGAGAGATTTCATTTGAACCCAGCAAACTTTGCTCCACCTCACCCGTTGCCAGCCGCCAAATTTTTATCGTACGGTCAACACTCGCCGTTGCCACATGTTCGCCATCGGAACTAAACGTTACATCCATCACTTCGCTGGTATGCCCCGTTAAGGTTAATAACTCCTGCCCTGACAGCGCGTCCCAAATTTTAGCCGTTTTATCCCAACTCGCCGTCCCCAAAAGTTGCCCATCAGAACTATAAGCAATATTAATCACCGCCGCCACATGACCATCTAAAGTCAATAAATCCTCGCCCGTCTCCGCATCCCAAATTTTAACCACACTATTATCCTTACTCAAAGTTGCGACATGTTGCCCATCAGGGCTAAACGCCACCCCAAACACGCGGTCATTATGTCCCCGTAAGGTTTTGAGTAACTCACCCGTCGTGGCATCCCAAATTTTGGCGGTATTATCCATGCTCCCCGTCACCAAGCGCGCCCCGTCACGGCTATAGGCCACCGCCAACACGGGCGAGACATGTCCCGTCAAGGTTAAAACCGTTTCCCCCGTGGCCGCGTCCCAGATTTTGGCCTCATTCGCCCGACTCGCAATGGCAATTTGTTGGTCATCAGGACTAAAGGCCACCTTAAAAATCGTATTGCCATTATCGGTAAAACTATTCAACTCTTTACTCGCGCCAACATTCCAAAATCTAACGGTCTTGTCAGCACTCGCCGTCACCAATTCACGACCATCAGGACTAAAAGCCACATCATACACGCGGTCATTATGCCCCGCTAAGGTCAACAATTCCCGCCCCGAAGCCGTCTCCCACACTTTCGCCGTACCATCCGCGCCCGCGCTCGCTAAACGCGTCCCATCGGCATTAAAGGCCAGGGCAAAAACCGTCAGACTATGCCCCGTCAAAGTTCGCAATAATTTACCTGTTGCCACCTCCCATAATTTAACGTCATTATCCCAACCCGCCGTCGCTACCAACGCCCCATCAGGACTAAAAAAAACTCTGCTCACGGCTTGCGTATGCCCCTCTAACGTCACCGATAATGCGCCCGTCACCACCTGCCAAATTTTCGCGGTGTAATCATTACTTCCTGTTACAATTAATTGCCCCTTAGGGCTAAAGGCCACACTAGAAACCACCTTCTCATGGCCGCTAAAAGTTTGTAATAATTGCCCCGTAGTCCCGTCCCACAACTTAGCCGTTTTATCCCAACTCGCCGTAACAATTTGTTGCCCATCAGGGCTAAAAGCCACACTACTCACCTCACCACTATGCCCCGCCAATGTTACTAATAATTTACCTGTTGCCACATCCCAAATTTTGGCCGTTTTATCCTTACTCGCTGTAGCTAACCGTAAGCCATCAGGGCTAAAACGCACCTCTAACACACGGGTCGCATGTCCCGTAAACGTTACAACTGGCTGCCCCGTCGCCACCATGATTAACGTAACACTATTATCTGCGCCCACTTTCGCCAATTTCTGCCCATCGGGGCTAACCGCCAAATGTAATACCTCGTTAGTATAACTTAAGGTGCGCGCTAAACGAGATATTTGCAACGCTTGATGCAGCGCATTTTCAGCCTCAACCGTATAGGTCGTAGACAAGGCGCGTCGGGCTAACAAGATGCTCAATTCAGGGTCAATCGTTAAGTTTTCTAACGCCGCCACCGCCAATTCCCGCGACTGCGAATCATGCATTTGCTCTTCGGCCGTAGCTAAATTACGTTTCGCCTCTTCCCGCGCCGTCATGGCCTCCGACATAGCCGCCTCCGCCTTACCCTGACTGGCCTCCGCCGTTTGGCGCGCCGTAATGGATTTAGCCTGTGCCAACTCCGCCTCTAACCGTCGCGCCTCCGCCGTGCTTTGCGCCGCTTCCGCCTCCAACCGCCGCGCCTCAGTCGTCCCTTGGGCATTGACCGCTTGATTTTGCGATTGCTCGGCCTGCAAACGGCGCGCCTCCGCCACCTTCGTACTCTCATTGGCCTGCAAGCCAAACACCACCGCCACCACCGCCAGCCCCATGGCTAAAACGCTCACGATTGCCAGCCATAACGCCCGCCGCCGTAATGTCACCGTGGCCGCAATTTGCTCTTGCATGTGCAAACTTTCTAGCTTTCGCCGCGCCTCCGCCTCTTCTGCCAATTGTTGCGCCGCTGCCAATTCCCGTTGACGCTGCGCCTCACGCTCCTGCTCAAATTGACTTTGCGCCGCTAAACTCGCGGCCAAAAAAGCCTGCTCTAGTGGATTTATCTCGCCTCGGTGCGCCTCCACCCACTCCTCCACTTCCAACAGCCGCGCCCCACGATACAAGCTATCCACATCTTGCCCCCGATTTTGCCAATCATTAGCACTTTGGCTAAGTTGCTGCCGCACCCGCAACCCCTGCCTATCTTCATCTAACCATTGCCGTAACGTCGGCCATTCTCGAATGAGGGCTTCATGCGCCACATCTAAAATCACCTGCCCACTGGCGGGATGACGATTTGTGACAATCAAATTCGCATTAGCCAAAATTTGTACCACTGCTTCAATCGGACGCGTTTCATCAAGCGAGGTCAAGACTTCGGCTAAAGTGGCGCGACGGCGCGTGTCAGCGGTGCCTTCGCCTGGATGAACCAATCTTAAGAAAATGCGGCGCGCAATCTGCTGTTGCGTCGCCGTTAAACGCACCAGCACCTGATTTGCTTGATGCGCCAACGCGCCCTCCACCCCGCCAATTTCGCGATATGCTTGTAATGTTAATAAATGTTCGTCGCGGCGATTGAACAACTCTAGTAAGGCATATTGTAATAATGGCAACACCCCCGCCGCACCCGCCGTATCCGCCAATAACGCCTCCACCAACGATTTTTCCAACTGTAAACCAACCGCCTCCGCAGGCAATAAAATGGCCTGGCGCACCTCCGATTTGGACATGGGGCCGACTAACATTTGATTACGGGTGATGACCTCCGCCAACGCTTTATAGGCCGCCATTTTAGCATAAAAATCGGCTCGCATGGTAATAATGATTAAGCCCTGACTCTGCGGATGATGCGCCACATACAGCAACTGACTGATAAAATTAAGCCGTTCCTGCTCATCGTCGCCCAGCGTGAAAATCTCCTCAAATTGGTCAATCACCAACACGAAACGGGTCGGCGCGTGAGTCTCATGCGCTAACACCTCGCCAATCAGCCCATGTAAGATTTGTTCATCTCGCGCCAATTCCGCAGCCTTTATAAGGCTAGAGGCAACCCCACCCCACCCCTCCCCTTCAAAGGGGAGGGAGGTACTTTTCCCCCCGATGTCGGGGGGATTAAGGGGGGTAGGTTTTTGCGTCATAAAAATCGCCGCCAAACTTTCCAATGGATGCGCGCCAGGCAACATGACCTTCATCGGCCAATGTTGGCTGCCTTCAATTTTCCCCTGCCATAGCTGCGGCATCAAGCCCGCCCGCACCAACGATGATTTGCCACTCCCCGACGGGCCTAAAACGGCAATCAATTTGGGGCTGCTGCCCGTATGCACGCGCTGAACAGTATGTAATAAATGTTGAATGGCCTCATCCCGCCCAAAGAAAAATTCGGCCTCGTTTTCCGTAAATTTTTGTAAGCCCCGATAAGGATTTTGCCCCGTAAAGGGATTGATACTTTCCGTAACCAACTCCACCAGGGGCGCAAAACCGATTTGCGGCCAAATTTCCTCCTCAATCGCCGTGAGCAAACCCTGCGCCGAAAAGTAACGTTCCGCAGGATTCTTGGCGAGACATTTCAAAATCACTTGCTCAATCACCTCTGGCAAATCGGGCTTGAAGGTGCGCGGCGAGGGGGGCGTTTCATTAATATGCTTGATTATCAAGATGGGCGGCGTGCCACTAAACGGGCGCACCCCCGTCACCAATTCATAGAACATGACCCCCAAAGTATAAACATCAGTGCGGGTATCGGTTTCATCACTGCGCCCCTCCGCTTGCTCAGGCGACATGTAGGCGGGCGTGCCACCTGAAACCTGCTCGGCCAGCCCATGGCCGCGCAAAATTTTGGAGAGGCCAAAATCGGCCAGAATCGGTTGGTTCGCTTCATTTAATAGCACATTCGCGGGCTTGAGGTCGCGATGAACGACATTTTGGCTATGGGCATAAGCCACCGCTTGAACCATGGCATGAAACAGACGCAACGCTTCATCTAAAGGCAGCCGTTCGCCGCGCGTATGAATGGCCTGGAGGCGGTCTTTCAGGGTTTCGCCAGGCACAAACTCCATGACCATGAAAAAGCCTTCATCGGCCACGTCAAAGTCATAAATCTGCACAATGCCAGGGTGACGCAATTTTGCAACCACGCGGGCTTCCCGTTGAAACAAGTCAATCGCCGCTTGATGTTTCGCCATGCCAGTGTGAATCAGCTTAATGGCAACGTCACGCTCTAAGGTGGGGTGAAAGGCGCGATAAACCTGCCCCATGCCGCCGCGTCCTAAGATACCCTGAATTTGATATTTGCCAATTCGCAAGGGCAAGGGGCCATGCTGCGAAACCTTAGCGGGAACATGGGCTGACCGCGTGGCGGTGCCAGGGGAGGCGAGGGTTTGCTCGGCTCGCGGCTGATGGGTTGAATGGGATATTTTGGTGGGGTCTTCGGCAGTGTGGGTCATTTGTCAGGGATAGTAACTTACGATGAATTTACAGCGGAGTCCAAAGCCGTAGGCTTTGAGCAAGGAGACAAAGCCTACGGCTTTGGACTCCATGCCTGATTATACTGCAAATGGGGCGAGTTGTCAGCTATTCATGGTAAACGAAAACCGCCTCGTTCCGACATGGAACGGGGCGGTTTTGATTTTTAGGTCTCTACATCGCCATTGCCATTTCGCCCACCGCAAAGCCCGTATAGGGGCGCAACTCTGGTGGGCGAAACCCCAGCACAATATCGCTTTTAGGGATACCTGCCTCAACTAACGCGGTGGCAATGCCTTCTTCGGTGTCATCTTTCTGAATCCAAATTTGACCATGAATCAGGTCAAGGTGTAAGACCGTGTTATGAATGTAACGGTTATCGCGCCAGCCAACATTCAATACTAAATAACTTTGTTGCTCATCTTGAAACAATGGGCGCAAGGTAGTAATGCCTCCTTGCGCGAAAAATTCAATGTAATCTAACAATACCTTTTTAATGATGTCAGGGTAATTTAATCTATCCATTGGGTAATCACCTCCTGTTTTTCATTAAAAACAATTAACTTTACGGCCTTATCTTCCAAATACAGTTGGCCTAACTCATCGGTAAAAACAGCCTGATAGGTGGTTTCTCGCACCGCTAAATATAATTGATGCGTTGAATTACGTTTTCTGAGAATCCGCCAATACATGTCATATTGCCCAACAGCCTGTTGTAAATCATGGACATCTGATTGACCGACAAAACTTTTGACTTCAACGACTATTTTTTGCATGCCTTTGGTCGCACTGATTAACCGTTCCGCCGCTAAATCGGCAGCCAGATTTTTCCCACCAATTTCCAACGGATAGGGGTCATGGGTAATTGTCCAGTTATCTTTTTCTAGGGCATGTCTGACCGCATCATGATAAATATCTCGTCTTGACATTATAGCAACCTCGCGTCATTTTCTAAATCACTCTTGTTTATCA
>JAIFLK010000106.1:0-5583 GCA_020049115.1 Chloroflexota bacterium
GTATTATGGCGGTAAGTCAAATCCACTAACTGCAATCAGTTACCATAAATGATATTATTTGAATAAATTTTATGTATATGGTTCATAACCCTCACCCCTGCCCTCTCCCGATGCCCCCATTCGGGGGTAAAGGAGAGGGGCGGGGGTGAGGGTGCTAAATTGGGTACATTTAAGCGGTGTGGGCTGATTTTTTCTCGGCCTTGAGGGTGAAGATGCGGTAATAGGTCAGGAAGAGAACCGCTAAACCCGTTGTAAGGTAGAGAAATTGCATGGCGAAGCGGCTGCTTTCGGTGCCAGCCATAAGGCCATGAATGAGGACTAAAAGGTAGGTTAGAAATGAGGCGTAATGTAACATGCGCCAGGCCGTTTGCCCGATGTGTTTGCGAAGGTAGAAGCTGATAATTAAGACCGCCATGAAATAAAAGGCAATTGTGCCAAGCCCTGTCCAGATGGGTTCGTAAGGGGCAGTGAAAGGGATGACGAGGTTCATTAAGCTAAAATTAATGTAACGGTCGCCGAGCAAAACAACAGAATGAACGGTGGCAAATAAGAGGGCTAACAGGGAGAGAAATTCATGCAACCCGTAGGCCATCGGCGCGGGGATGAAATCGCTGACGACTTTGGTGCTGAGGGATAACCCCCAAATCACGCTAAACCACATGAGCATATAGGCTAAAATTCCGCCTGAGCGCGCCATGTACCAAAAGGCGGAAGTTTCGCCGACTAACGGTAGCCCCATGACTTGGGCTTGGCCGTGTAGCCAACTCTGGATGGCAACGGGCATTAAGGTGGTCAGGCCGCCGAGAATGGTGGTGAGTACATGATGGTTGGGGTCGGTTTGATAGGTGTACCAGAGCCATATCCCCGTGAGGGCGACCACGCCGCCCAATAAAATGCCGAGGGTGATGACAATGAAATCGGTTAAATGTTTAACGGTGTTTGAGACAGGCGCAGTGGTCATGATAGATTCTCCGTAAGGTTAATGAAGTATGCGGAGTCACAAAGCTTTGCGACTCCCTGAAGATTTACAGGTAATAGGAAATTGGAGTCCGCAATTCTTTGCGGGCTGTCCGTAAAGAATTACGGACTCCGAAATAAAATCCCCCAATTATTTACAGGTGAAAAAATTTAGTAACTTTATGAGCCGCCACTCTTGGTGGGAGCAGGGGCAAATTGGGGCGCGGCGGGCATCGGTGGTGGCGGGGCCATAGTGGGCATGGGCGCAAGGGGGGCGAGGGTGGGCAATGCGGCCAGCGTGGGAATGGGCGCAATGGCGGCGGGCAGAGCGTTGAGGTCAATTTGCGGTAGGTCAGGCAGATTAAGCGGTTCGGGTCGCGTCAGAGTAGGAAACATGGTCGGGATGGGGGCGAGGTCAACTTGGGTAGAGAGGGTTGGCCAGGGCGTGGCGGTGTTCATGGGCGCGGGCAGCGGGGTGGCGGGTTCGTCGGCCTTAACGGGTTTTTGTGCAAGATGGCCGATGACGTTCCAGCCACCGAAAAAACTCATAATGCTGAGTGCGCTCAGGGTGACTTTGGAACTAGTGGTAAATTTGCTACGGACTTTAGCCATGGAATATCTCCTAAATGATTGAATTGACATTATTCTAACAAAGCTCCATGAGCATTAGATGAACTCAAAATGATAATTTTGTCATAATTTTCGACCTGAGCGGTCTAATCGTCAAACATACAGGAGTGCAACGGCTTTAGCTGTTGCTGCAAATTATCTCCACCTGTAAATTTTTAGGTGATAACTTGAAGGAGTCCGTAATCATTTACGGACAGCCCGCAAATAATTGCGGACTCCTATTCCGTATCCCCCAATTATTTACAGGTGAATTTATATTGCTTAGGGTTAAAATTATAGGGCGGGAAAACTATCCAACCATTCGGTCAACTGACTTAAATCGGGGTAAATTACTTGATAGGCGGGGATTTGTTGGGCTAATTTTTTGGCTAGAGCTAAACCCTTATCAGGCCAAGTGTTATAATTAATAATGCGAGGCCACAGGCGAAAGGTTGCGGCGGCGGCTGATAAAGGTTGCACCCGAAAAGCGGTTTGGGAGGTATAGTGGGGAAAAATTAAGCGGTACGGTTGCACTGAGGCGGGTAACACCTGGGGACGAATGGACATGGGGTCTAGCCACGTTACATCGGGTAATTTATAGGGCCAACTTTGCGGGCTAAACCAGGGTTGTGCTTGAAATATAGCAGTTTCTTGCAAGACAATGGGGATAGCCAGCCCATGCATTTGACCATCAAGGGCTGAAATTGCCACCATTTCATCGGAGAGAAAAGCCCAGCCTGCCGCAACTAACCAAGTGGTTAAGGTAGATTTACCACTGCCCGAAGGCGCACAAAAAATTGCGCCACCCTCCGCCCGCGCTAAACCTGCTGCATGTAATACCACGTAATCAGGACTATGGTTGACCAAATAGGCCACGACTTCATAGGCTAAATAAGCGAACAAATAACGCCGTTCTGAGGTGGTAAAGCTGATTTGCTCGCCGCGTTGCACTCGCCATGAAGCGGAGGCTGCGCTAGGCGGAATAATTTTGTAAACCACTAGCGGTGATGAGGCTGTGGTGACTAGATGATGACGAAAATAGCCCGTTAATGCTTCGGCTAATTCACTATCAGGGCAATGAATGGCGGCGATTTGGTGGCAGAATTGAAGTAATAAAATGTCAGACATGGGGAAAATTAAAACTCGACTGTTTGAATAGTCGAGTTTTGAAATTTAATAGATACTGTGTTGCCATGAACAGACAGGAATGTCTGTTCTACCCCTCTTAATCCCCCCGACATCAGGGGGAGATGTTGCGCCCTCTCCTTTATCCCCGTATGGGGATACGTAGGAGAGGGCTAGGGTAAGGTTTTTGTGTAGAAAAGCTAATTAAGACTTAGTGAATGCCAACGTCATCAAAGGGTTGAACGCCTTGGCTGTTACTGCTGCTAGTGTCATAATCCTCTAAATCAATATCATCACCCATGATGCCAGCCCCAAGATAGAGGCGTGGGTCAAACAGGAAGCCACCCGTTAAGGCAATAGGTACGGGGAAGTAGCCTGAGCAGAAGAAGGGGAAGAAGCCACTGCCTATAGCGGGCAAGGCAAATTCGATTTCAATTTTATGGGCGCGAATTTTCAACTTACTGACATAATAGATGTCAGGGAACGCGCCTGACATACCATAGAACCAGAAATCCATGTTATCACGGATATTGTGGCTGCTGCCATGTCCTGCCCCATGTTGAAATTCAAATTTGATTTTAATTTTGCGAATAATCGGCCAGGGCGAAAGAAATACATTCCATCTACGATGAAAACGATGCCAGGGACGAGTAATAATCCAAGGATAATCATAGCTAGATGAAGTTCCAATGTTTTGCCCTTGTTCAGCAATTACTAGCCAACCATTTTGCGGGGCGATTTGCAAGCCAGATAGGTCACCAGAGTATGTCGGTGACGAGTTTTGAAACGGATAATCTGCTGGGCCAGTCACTGGGGTAACAGTTTGTTGTGAAGCCTGAGCGAATGCGGGTAATGTCCCTACTTCAACTAATGGTGTTTGCCATTGGCTAGGTAAAGTGGACAATGCGGCAGCACCACTGGTGGCAGCTAATAAGCGTAAGGCATCCCGCCGTGATAAAGTAGAATTACTATTGTTTTCTGAATATTGCACAATTCCCTCCTGAAAATATGAGATGATTATCAAAAACTACTTGACTATAAACTAAATAGCCCATATTGTCAAAAATATGGGCTACTATAACCAAAAAGTATAAAATTATTACTAATTCCAGCAAGTTTGCCGATAAGGCTCGGCCCCTAAATATTGTTGCCATTCAGTCTGAGTTAAACTTTTATAAGGTAATTGATTACAAGCGGAGGTAATCAATTCAGTTGTACTCAAGGGATTATCTGGCCCATTAAGTTGCCAAAGCTGAATTGTTTGACCACTCGCCGTCGCCAAAACTAAATTATTAGGGTGCAAAGCCAGGCTCAAAACAGGCGCGTTATGAGCTAAATAATTTACTAATTGTTGCGTTTTCAGGTCTGTAACCTGTACTGCTCCATCCAAACTCGCCGAAATAAGCCAATTTTTTTGACTATCAAACGTTATCTGCGTAACCCAATCTTGATGTTGAATAAAGGTCGTGGCCGTCATGTTCACCGTTAGCCCCCCAACACTTGCCGCAAGTTGCCATACCTTAACCGAATTGCCACCGCTTGCTGCCAAAAATTGGCTATCGTGACTAAAAGCGGTCTTAGTCCAAAAATTACGTTCATGCTGAATCTTTTGGAGTTGAATTTGTGGAGCCACAGGACGCACCACTCCTTGAACCGAGCTAGTTGGATGTAAAGCCCATAAATGAACCTCACCTGTCCAATCCGCCGTGGCTAACCATTGCTGATTAGGGCTAAACGTAATGCTGGTCACCGCTTCAACCTCAGCCTCTTGATGAGGCATTTGCCAAACTTGCCGCGCTTCCGCCATTTCCCACACCTCTATTTCTGACTGACTCACCGTAGCTAACCATGAGCCATCAGGGCTAAATTCCGCCATGTTGACCGCCGCGGGGTGCGGTAGACGGCGAGTTGCGGCCAGGCTAGTGGTCAAAGGCCATAAATAAGCGACCTGATTACGGCTGCCAAGCACTAACCATAGACTATCAGGGCTAAAGGCGAGGCTCTCAATCGCCTCTTGATAAAATTGTTGCTTGGTAAATAATTGGCCTAAAGGGAGCGACCAAATATAAACTAGCCCATCCTCACCACTCGTGGCTAACCATTGGTTATTGGGACTAAAAGCCAGGGCGGTTACTTTTTGTTGATGATGCAGGGTGGTAATGGGCCAAAGTTGTGGCGAGGCCATCACATCATAGTGCCATAATTGCACCGTATTATCAGCCTGACTGCTGGCTAACCATTGCCCATTAGGGCTAAATAGCACTTTTTGCACCTGCGTTATCGGCTGAGGGGTGAACGTTGTATGGCTCAAAACAGCTAAACTCTCCCGTAATAAAAGTTCACCTCTCGGCGAAGGCATGCGCCGCAATGACTCAATCTCAAGCAACATAGTTAAAGCTGTGGGCTGAGGTTGTAATTGTTCAGCCTTATCAAGCAATTGTTGCGCTAAAATGGTATTGGTGGTTATAACGGGTTGTCCACCATAAACATCCTTCAGCCACCACCCACTTATCAGGGAGATGACTATAATGATTATCACGCTTAAGCCAATTTTCATGTTAAACCTCCGTGGTTAGATTTAGTTTGTTGCAGGTCATATTACTTTAGGTATGATGAATGATAACATAATGGAGCGACTATTGCTTTGCCTAAATCCCACAGCTATCTAATGAATTAGCCAACTTTAACACGTCACTAGCCCAATCATCAAATTTTTACATTACAAAACAAAACACAGCTTGACTGTATTATAATTAATATTTCAAATATTTTCAATTAGCCAAAGGTACTAAGCTAAAAGTACCTATACTGCGTTTTAAATGAAAACTACACTTTTGGCATAGGAGTCCGCAATTATTTGCGGGCTGTCCGCAAAGGATTGCGGACTCCTAA
>JAIFLK010000106.1:5596-19497 GCA_020049115.1 Chloroflexota bacterium
TCCGCAATTATTTGCGGGCTGTCCGCAAAGGATTGCGGACTCCTAATGGTCATCATAAAAGTGTAAGTCTCAAACGAAATGCAGTATAATACTGCATACCAAATGAAAATTGCGCTTTTCCTCTGTTGCACTCTGTTGAAGACGATATGTAAATTGTCAATAATTAAGCAAATTTTCATGATAATACACTCCATTTTTAAATAAAAAAAATACCTGTCACCCCATGATTTAGGTAAGCCCAAATAAAATGGCGACAGGTATTAATAAAAAAACATAGTAAATCCCTTTGTTTTGTAAAGTGCAGAAGTTCACTCCATTATATCCAATCTACCACCAACGTTCAATTCTGTAAATAACTCCAACTTATTGTAATGATATAAATAAAATGGCTCAAAGGTTAAAAAACCTTTGAGCCAGAAAGCCTCAACTATCTTACAAGTTAGTTAATTCATCGGGGGATAAGCCCGTATATTTCGCAACAACCGTAGGGTCTAAACCATCAGCTATCATCTTACGGGCTGTTTCTATACGCCCTTCCTGTAACCCTTGTTGTAGCCCTTCCTGTAATCCTTGTTGTAGCCCTTCCTGTAATCCTTGTTGTAGCCCTTCCTGTAATCCTTGTTGTAATCCCTGTTGTAATCCCTCTTGCATTTTGCGGGAAGCATAACCTTCATACTCGGTCTCGTCTTTCAACTTAGCTAATTGGATAGGGGTCAATTTGTCTCCCTCAATGAGGTCAGCGGCCTTTTGAATGATGATGCGGTTGATATTAATCTGGGGTTTGTTAGGATGTTTAATGCTTTCGTCCATCAATTCTAACCAATCTTTCACGCCAGCAGGAAGGTGATGATTGATGTAATTGGAGTTAAGAAAGATGAGTTTATGGGGATAAAGGGGTAAAATATCACCATCTTCAGCTTCTGAATGTAAAGTAGTAACTACCATACCCTTTTTTTCGCGTTCATTGGATATATTAAAGCTACAAAAGACAATGGTATAAACGGTGCGGTCAAGTTTATATTGGTCATGGCCGCGCTGGAGTTCAATCAAGCCCGCGTTATGGTAGTAGAGGAAACGGTCATAATGATAATCATACCAAATGCGCTGAATCTCAATGATAACGCGATGTTTCGGGTCTTCAACAAAAACATCAATACCAATGTCAATCGGGCCGATAACGGGAAAGAACTTCTTTTCCGTTTCAATAATTTGCGGGTCAAGGTCAATATCTAGCAAATCTTTCGCGAAGGCTTTGAGAATGTCAGGGTCAGTGAAGAGCTTTTTGAAGATAACGCCTCGGTTTAAGGGAGCTAAAGCCATAAATACCTCTATTGTTATTTAGACCTGACAGATTATTAAAACCTATCAGGTCTAAATTTCATCCAAATTAACGCCAGCTAACCACGCGCTCATCCACAAACTTATATTGGAGGTTCAATTGTGACATGACCTCCGCCGAAAACATGGGGCGTTGGTCAGAGCCATCATTATTCATCACCCAAAGTTCCCATGAGCCATTACGGTCCGTCAGGAAAGCAATCAACTGTCCATCAGGTGACCAGGTCGCGGCCACATTATTCCAGCTTTTCGTAGTATCAGGGTCAGCCGTAACAAACATAGGTGTTTGGGTCAGGCGGATTCGTCCATTGCCGTCACCATTCAAGCGGTAAATATCTTGGCCTGAACCGCCCCCATTATTACTCAAAGTTGTGAGCAGATAATTACCATCAGGCGAGAACACCGGCGAACCATCACCCAAAACATCGGTCAAAGCCTGATTGCTATTTTTAGTAACATCTAATTCGGCTAAACCTTCACCACCATCATAAACCACTCGCCATGGTTGAGCCGCGTTCCAGGTGGGGCGGAAGGGGAAAAAGCCGCCATCACGCTCAAGGTAAGTGCCATCCGCTACCTTAATCATCCGCAAGCTCCATTGCGCTTTTGGTGGCATTGTCCAACAGAGGAAAGGTTTGAAGTTGCGTAATTTAACTTCAATATTTTTGCCCTCACGCGGCGGACGTGGCGACCTGCCGCCACTGAGAGCCGCGCATTGTTGACGTTCATTAAGATATTCGGTTTCATAGTTCAGCATAATTTGCGAACCATCAGGCGACCATTCTGCACCTTTCGCCTTATTCATGCCCCCGATAATTTGCCGTTCACCCGTACCGTCCACATTCATGACCCACAGTGAACCCATCGTCCCTTCCCACCGCGTGAAAGCCACTTGTTGACCATTGGGCGATAAAACGGGGTCAAGACCGTTGGTTAAGCGGCGTAAACCCGTGCCATCAGCGTTAATTACCATAATATCCCCGCCGCTAGAGCGTTGGAACACCAACAACCCTTGCGGCGTTAATTGAGCTTTACTAAAGGTTGCGTTAGCGACGGCTTGTTGGTCAACCGCCATTTGCGGGGCGGTGATTTCTGGCACAGTCGCTAAAGCATCATTAGTCGCTACAAAACGGCGCGAGAGCCACACCAAACCGCCACCACTGACAGGCTGAACTAACAACCAACTGCGGTCTTTAAAGATACCGTACACATGAACTAAGGTTTGGTTGCCCAAATGCCCCGCCACATTATAGGTTAAGCCAGGGCCTTCCCGCACCTCAATGTTATTCCCTGTCGTCCAGGTAGTTACAATTTGGGGCGCAGCCGTCACGTCACCCGAATTAAGTTTGAGTTCACTTAAAGTCACCCAACCATACTCAGGTTTATCCCAGGAAGAGCGTTTGACCAACGCCGATTGGCGATTGCTGTCAACGCCCAAAAGATAAAACAACTCATCATCAGCTGTAAGTTTGGCTAATTCGCCGTAATCTGGCCCTGGGCCGAGGCGCATGAGAACTTCACTTTGGCCTAATTTAGCCACCGCCACTTGCCCTAAACTTGGGGTGGCTAAAGGTTGTCCGTCGGTGGTGTAGATAACCGGCGCGGCGGCCACTGCACTGACATTCGTCGTGGCAGATACAGTTGAGGATTGCGGCGCGCTGTTCGTTGTGGTCACGACGGGCGTGGTTTGCCTGGACATGCCCGATATAGGGGCGAGTTGGCCTGGCAGAATGTTGGCGGAAGGCCGCGCCGACGAAACTACGGGAAAGGATTCAACCGCCCCTGCGAGTTTCAGTTGGGTGGGTAAAGCCCAGCCATATTGACCGCCAGTGGTGCGAACAAGTAACCATTGTTTACTAAGGTTATGGGCTAATACTTCTAAGGTTTCAGTTTGTGCCACCGTCGCCATGAGGCCATAAGCCGAGCCAGGCCCTTGCTGTAAATTAAGCGGCTTATCCAGGGTTGCGGTGGTCACAGCTTTCAGGTCAGCTAAAGCGGGAGCAATCGTTGTGGTGGCTGGTTTCGTGGTGGTGGTTTGGGTGGTGGCAGTCGTTGGTTTAGCGGCAGTGTCATTGCCACTCGCGGCCAACAATTTGGCCAGGGACGGTTGCGCGGTGTTATCAGGCACGACAGGAATTTTGGCAGCATCGCCAATAATGCGGACCGAAGCAATAGGCAACCAACCATAATTGGCCTTGGTGTTAAAGGTATAAATCCATTCACCACTTTGATTTCGCCCCAAAATACCCACAATATCGCCCGCTTGACGGGCATCTAATTGGGCTGATGAGGCCGAGGCTTTGCTATAAGTGGCAATTTTATCGCCCATCACCACCCCAGTGGCTACCAACGGTAGCCCTGAAACCCGACTGCTAAATTGAGACATTAACAATTCTTTCTCGGCAGGGTCAAGCTGTTCCACCATGGCCTGCACATCTGCGGGGGGCAGTTGCTTGAGAATGGCTTGCAAATCGGTGGGGTCAAGTCCTGTTAAAATTTCGGCGGGAGTTGCCCCCATTAAGGCTTGTTGCATGATAGCTTGCACTTTTTCCGCCCCTAACTGCTTCACAATCACTTGCATTACGGCGGGACTAAGGCTACTGGTGGTTGAGGTTGTTTCAGCCGTAGAGCTAATAGTTTCGGTGGTTGTGGGGGCTTCCGTAGCTTTGGCCGCGCTGTCCACAACCTTAATTTTAGGAAATGGAGTTGAGGTGGGCAAGGGTGTGGCTTGAATTGGAGTCGGCCATTCCTCTGCTTTCAGTGTTTTGGCTTCAACCATTGGTTCAGCCTCATGCGCGCACCCAGTGATAAAAATAAGTAAGAAAAGCATGGTTATTCCCATGCGAATATGTTGGGTCATAAGTAATACTCCTTAATATTTGAATAAATCAACCAATGTTGGCACAATGGTAGGCCATTCCTTAGCCCTTTCCAAAGTTTGTCTTGCCTCATCTACCGCATGTTCAGTTCTGCGTTGAGTATGGGTTGGGGGCAATTTGCTGAGGTGGTTTTTAATTTCCACTAAACCCGCCGCGAATAACCGATTAGGGTCAAGTAGGTTTAATTGCTGATAAAACCCCTCATCATTATCTCCCCAAGCGGCATGTTCTTGCGCTAAGAGGACTTCAAACTCAACCGCGACTAGCGTTTGATATGCTTCGGGGTCACTCAAGTGCATGATGGGAGTCTCGGAAGTGAGAATACAATGAGTATAGTCACCTTGATTGGTCACCTCTAATTCGCCTCCAAAAATGAAGGCTTCAACGGTTTTATATTTACGGTCTTGTATAACCACTCGCCCAACCCCTAATTGTAATGGACTGCTTTCATTGTAAGGATGGGTAATCTTTGTGTGTATTATATTACCGTTATTATTCACCAGCCATAATTGCACTTCTTCAGGGTCAAAATGTTGATTAGTCGGCTTCTCATGGATGTTAATCTCTAACTTAGGATGGCCTATATCAGCGGGGTCACTGTTAGGATGAAAATAAAAGCCAATATCCTCATTATCGTTACTATTTTTATTCGTCATGAGATTTAATCCAATAGTGATAAGTCGTAGGGGTTCAAAATCTTGAACCCCTACATGGTTACACTTTATTCCAAACCTGTTTGCGGTTGCAAGCCAATGGCTGGCCCTGTTTGGGGCATGGCTTGCGGTTGGCGATGGCGTGGTTCTGGTTTGGGGTCTTCTTCAGGTTCAGGCATATTTTCCACTTCCTCAACTTCACTTTCACTGCCCCAAACTGCCTCAAACACCCGACTGGTCATGCCACTTGTCCAATCAAAGAAATTGTAAACCACTGGCACAAGAATTAGGGTTAATAACGTAGAGGAGATAGAACCCCCAATAACCACTGCCGCTAACGGGGCGCGTAACTCTGCGCCTGCCGCCACCCCAAAGAGTAAGGGTAATAAGGCGAAACATAAGGCCATGGTGGTCATAATGATAGGCCGCAAGCGGAGTTTACCCGCTTCAATCAAGGCTTCTTTGGTTGAGTAACCTTGTTCGTCTCGCAAGCTATTGGTGAAGTCTACCAACAAAATGGCGTTCTTCGTGACCACGCCCGCCAAAAGGATAATCCCCAAAATGGAGATGATGTTAAGGGTATTATGGGTGAGCCATAACCCGCCAAACGCACCGACTAAGGTTACGGGCAAGGAGAACATGATGGCGAGAGGTTGCAGCCAACTTTGATACAACGCCACGAGCAACATGTAAGTTAAAAGAATGGACAAACCTAACGCTGAAAGTAAATCCGCGAAGGCTTCCCGTTGCTGTTCGGCTTGCCCGACTAAAGCAAAGGTATAACCCGCGGGGAAAGTGACACTCTTATTCACCGCCGCTTCCACATCATTTGCCACATCCCCAATGGCGCGTCCCACAATACCTGAACCAACAGTTAAGGTGCGTTGTCGGTCTGACCGCGTAATGCGGGCGGGGGCTAAGTCGGTGCTAGTTTCAACGACTTGGTCTAATAAAATTGGCGTGCCTTTTTGATAGCGCAACGGCAATTTTAACAATTGATTTAAGTTGGTGCGCGCTTCGGGTGTGACCCGTAAGGTGAGGTCAATTTCCGTGCCATTAGGTAAATTAAAGTTACCAATTTTACTTCCACTGAGCGAGGTGCGTAAGGTGCGCCCAATGTCAGCCGAGGAGATGCCCAAATCTTTGGCCTTCGCCCGATTGATGGTTAATTGCGTTTCTCGTGACCGTACCGCGTCATTATTCACGACCTCAGTCACGCCAGGCACCGTACTAATCGCGGCCTCAACTTGGTCAGACAGGCCAATCAATTCGCTTTGGTCTGGGCCAGAGATACGCACTTGAATCGGCGATTGCCCCGCGCCCCCGCCGCCATCGCTGGTTTCTAACGAAATGGTAGCTTCAGGAATCCCTTGCAAGTGAGGCCGTAGTTCATCGGCGATTTGTTGAATTTTGCGTGGCCGCGTTAATTTATCAACCACTAACACATCAATTTTACCGCTATTGGGTTGAGAGGTGCCGCCGCCAAAAACATTACCGCCACCTGCCCCCACATTGGTTAAAATAACGGTTGCTTCGGGGACATTTTTCAAAATGATTTGTTCTATTTGATGGCTTAATTTATCGGTAGCCGCTAAGTTTGTGCCTGGCGGATATTGGAAATTCACCGTAAATTTATTTTCATCGGTTTTCGGGATAAATTCACTCCCCACTAACCCCGTCGCCACCATCCACACGCCCGCCAGCAGCGCGCCGATAGCAATGGCAACGGCTAATCCTTGCGTGAAGATATTGGCTAAGAAAAAGCGTAAGGTTAAGCCATATAAATTGACTAATTGGTCATAACCCGCTTCCCAGACCCGAATGAAAATATTCCAAGCCCAGCCGATAGTATAATGCCCAATGAGGCCGAAAACTTTGCGTAAGCCTCTGGCAGGAGCTTCAGGCCGACTTTCGTCCTTCATTAGTAAGGCGGCCATCATGGGGGTTAGGGTAAAAGCCACGAACAAGGATAGCAAGGTTGATACGGCAATGGTTATGCCATAAGAGAAGAAAAATTGCCCGATAATCCCTGAAACGAAGGCCACAGGTACATAAACCACCACGTCCACTAAGGTAATGGTCATGGCCGCAAAGCCAATTTCACTCCGCCCTTCAATGGCAGCTATGTCAGAAGGTTTGTGCATCTTTAGGTGACGTTCAATGTTTTCAATGACCACAATCGAGTCGTCCACCAAAATCCCAATCACCAAAGTTAAGGCTAATAACGTAAGCTGGTTTAAGCTAAAATCAACGACCCACATGACCAAGAAGGTGGAAATAATACATGTCGGCACAGCCAAGATAACAATGAAGGTACTGCGAATGGTGTGCAGGAAGACGAGCATGACAATGCCCGTAATAACGATTGCCAGCATTAAGTCTTCTTGCACTGAGGCCAATGAGTCACGAATGAATTGCGCGCCGTCAATCACCACGCTGAGTTTAGCCCCAGAAGGCAAATCTTTATTCAGCTCTGCGACCATTTCTTTAACTTGGTCAGCCATTTCCACCGTATTAGCATCACTCGTTTTCACGACACTCAGGCTAACCGCATCCGCCGCATTATAACGGAGATGGGTTTCTTTATCTTTGTAACCTAGCTCAATATCAGCCACATCACGCAAACGCACTAGCCCGGTGTCATCTTTCCCTTTAACACTCTTATCACCGTCTTGCAATTTACCAGCAATAACAATATCACGAATATCTTCGATATTATTAAATTCGCCTAAAGAACGAATCGAGGTTTTACTCCGCCCGGTCTCAATTGAACCCGCAGGCGAGTTAAGGTTATTGGCTTGTAACACTTGTTGTACGGCGGCTAATGAGAGGCCGTAAGCAGCTAAACGGTCAGGGTCAACGTTAATTTGTACTTCCTGTTTGCGTCCGCCAGAGATACCCACTGAAGCCACGCCTTGCACACTTTGGATACGGGCTTTTAAGTCATCATTAGCAATACGATACAATTCATCTTGAGTTTGTGGCCCACGTAATACCAACTGTAACACAGGAATGGCATTAAAATCGGCCTTAATCACTAGGGGGTCATCGGCATCAGTCGGCAAACGATTACGAATTGTTCCAATTTGCCGTTCTACATCCGTTGCGGCTTGCGCGCCATTAACCCCCTGTTTGAATTGGATAATAACCGTACCCGCGCCTTCAACGGCGCGCGCCGTTAATTGGTCAATCCCCGCAATCCCCGCCACCGCATCTTCAACGGGTTTCACAATTAAACTTTCTACGTCTTCAGGACTAGCCCCTGGAAAGGTTGTCACTACCGTAACAATTGGAAAATCTACTTTCGGGAAGCGGTCTACCTTCAGCAAACCATACGCCCGCCAGCCCAAAACAATCATGCCCAAAATCACCATCGTAATGGTTAAGGGTCTACGAACAGATAATGTTGTTAGCCACATGTATTTATGTCCTTAGTTATTCGTCAGTGGTCACAGGTCATTCGTCACTGGTTAAAATGACACAGGACAAATGACAACCGACGAATGACTAATTATTTACTACCTCAACCACTGCCCCATCTTGCAAATCAGGCTGGCCGATGACCACAACCCTATCATTGGCTTTCAGGCCGCCTGCTAAAATTTCTACTTGGTCGCCATTGGCAATGCCAATCTCAACTTTACGTAACTCTACCTTGTCGCCATTCACCACATAAACCACATTTTGGTCATTCACCGTTGTAATGGAGGTTAAGGGAGCTAAGATAGTGTCTTTCTTTTCATCTATCAACAGCGAAACCGTCGCAAACATGCCCGCTTTTAACTCATCTTTCTCATCTTGCGGTGCGACTGTCACCACAAAAGTACGGGTATCTTTGTCAGCGATGGGAGCAATTTTGGTGACGATAGCGGGAAAATCTTGGCCAGGGTAAGCAGACACCCGCAAAGCTGCGTTTTGTCCAATTTTAACATTCCCAATCCGACTCTCTTCCACATTGATTTGCACTTCCATCTTTGCGCTAAGGAAACGTACTACTGGCGACGCTTGGCTGACCGTACTCCCTTGCGCCACATAACGCTCGGCCACAATCCCATCAAACGGAGCTTTGATGGTGGTATCATTGAGCGTCAGTTGAGCTAAATCAACGCCCACTTTGGCTTGGGCTACCCCATTACGCGCTATATCAAAATCAATTTCGCGGAAAGGTGCTTTCGTTTTCACCAAGTTCAATTCCGCCTGCGCCAACTGTAACATGAGGGGAGAAAGTTGGGTATCGGTTGGCTTGCTATCAAGTTTATAACCCGCTAATTTACTCTCGTAAGAAATCGTGGCATCTTGTAAGGCTAAGGCTTGCGGCGTTGTCCCCACATCACCCGCCCAAGAAATTTTGTCATAGTCCGCTTGGGCTTTCTTTAAGGTCGCTTCGGCGCGCGCCAATTCCGTTACGGCTTTGGTGCGTTCATCATCACTCACCGTTGACACATCGCGTAACATGGCGCGGGCTAATTCTACGGCCGCTTGCGCCGTCGCAATTTCTTCAGACCGAGAGCCTTGTAACATTTTATTCAAATTCAGTTCAGCCGTTTTTAACTGAGTTTGCGCTTGTTTCAGTTGCAATTCATAACGGTCTTTTTGCACTAACGCAATCGGCTGACCCGCCTTGACCACATCGCCCACATCAACCATGAGCGAAACAATTTCCCCCGCCGCTTTCGGCAAAATATTCACATCATCTGCCGCTTGCAAGTTGCCGCTATAAGCGTAAACTAACGCAATGTCACCGCTATTGACTGGGGCAACCTCAACCGGGACACCTTTGACCGCTTCCTTTGTAGGGACGACTGCCGCGGCTTCAGGGGTGGCTTGTGACCCCCGATTACATGCCGTTACCATTAACAACAAACTCATCAATACACTATAAAACAACAACGACTTCTTCATATTCATGCACATCTCCTTAAATACGTAATATTAGACGGTAATTTAACATTTAGAAAGACCTACAAGGTTTCTAAAACCTTGCAGGTCTAAAAAACAGACATTTCTTCGGGTAAATTAGCGTTACTCGTTTCAAATTGTTGTACGGTTTCCATTCGTTCATGCTGAGTTTTTTCATTATGCAACTTAGCATAAAAAATCGGGTCAGTTCTGAACAACTTAATTTTTTCCATGACTTCATTCATATCGCCATTTTGCGCCGCCATATATCGTTGCATATACATTCGCAAGATATACGTTGCCAGTTGTTCTAAGGCATTTAACTCCTCATCGGTTAAGGCCGCATAACCACACATATCATCTTCGAGGCTTTTTTCATCAACTTGTTTAGCTAAATCTGCCCCAGCGGTAGTCGCCTGCACCAGCACCACCCGACGGTCAATTTTACTACGAGTGCGTTCAGCCAACCCCATTTTAATCAAACGGTCAACAATCCCCGTCATGGTCGGGGCATCCTGAAACGTTACATCGGTCAAATCTCGCATGGGGCAAGGTTGATTATGAGCGACTAAGGCATGAAGGGTAATAAACTGTGGCCGCGTTAAATCAAACACCTGTAATGATTGCGAAAATTGCCGATGAGCAATCCACATCAATGAAACAAATAAATTCCTAATAGAAACTACTCGGTCTTGCCTGCTTTGGGGTGTATCTTCCATCAACCAACCTCACTTTTTTTGAGCCAAATAAAGTGTTCCTAAATGAATATGGGACGATTAATGTAGGGGCGTACCCTTGTGGTCGCCCACACATTGGGCAGAGACAAGCCCTGCCCCTACAAATCTCATTTAACAACTTTATCGTTAATAAATATCATTTTATCAACAATTGTTTTATAATTTAATTGTTGATAGCAAAAATAGTTTGTGATACGAATTATATTTGCTATTAAATTTTTGTCAAGCGAAGTTATGCCAAATAAAAAAAAGACCTCACAGGTTTTTGAAACCTGTGAGGTCTAACCAACTACATTAGACATTATACCGATTTAATGATTTTCGTAGGGGCAATGCCTTGTGCTTGCCCCCATTGTGGGCAAGCACAAGGCATTGCCCCTACGAAAATCCCCCCGACATCGGAGGGAGATTTTGCGCCCTCTCCTACGTAGGAGAGGGTTGGGGTGAGGTGTTTGCGTAACTCCTACTTATAAGGGCTGGTCTCCACTATAACTGCCGTCCACAATGAACACAATAACTACCCCGTAACGGCGTTTCTTGATTACAATAACCACACATCCGATTCGGGGTCAATTGATGTAAACATGTTTGGCAATAAATCTCATCGCTAGGATTGCCCTGATTACATTGCGGACATTTTTGGATTACCCGTTGCGCCTGCATGGTCACTGAACTAGGTTGAGGGCGGGGCGGTGCAAGCGGTGATGGCGTAGCCGTTCGCATAGGCAACGAAAAAATTTTGGAGGTCATCACCTTTGGTTTAGAGGGAGGTGTAGGAGAAGGAAGATTAAAACTACGGCTTAGGGGGCGGTTTGTGGGTGGATAACTATTAACGCGCGGCGCGACGGGTGGCGGGGTGCGGCGAGATTGTTTCAATTGGCAATAAGGGCAACTGTCCAAATGCCCCGCGTAAAAATGACCTTGCTTACATTCCACTAACGCCTTTTCTGCCTCAGCAATCACCTGCCCCCACAAGTCAGGCGCGGGGCGTTGGCGCGGCTGCTGATGCCCCTCCACAAAACAGAGCCGCATCAAATAGGCCAATTTAGGGTGCAAACTATTCAAGCCCAACGCATTGGTGGGAACAGCCACTGGGCCAAGCGCAGGTTCAGCATGGGGAAAAAAGCCCTGCCGAATACGCTCCTCTGTTGGTGGCGGGTCGCCTGTTTGTAGCCACTGCGCCCGAAATGGGTGGCTGCCCTCCATGAGCAATTGGAAAATCAACACGCCTAAACCAAAACAATCCTGCTCTGGCTTTTGCACCTCCTGCTGAAAAGAACGCCCCTGCAATTCAGGCGAGGTATATTCGGGCTTGCCAACGGGGCAGGGATAAAAAACCAAGCGCGCCCCATCTTGCCGTTGCACCTGAAAGGAGTCGGTGTCAATCATGGTCACTAAGGCGGAGGGCGTGACTAAAATGTTACTTTCGTTCACATCACCGACCACATACCCTTGAGCATGAATCGCCGCCAATGTGACGGCCACATTACGCGCCGTGCGATAAAGATAACGCAAATCAAAGCCTGGCAAGGTGCGCGCCCGCAAACGGGGATTAAAAACCTCTAGCAACGGGACGGCCTTTTGAATGTAGGGCATGAGGTAGCCTACAAATTGTTGCTGGTCGTCATAAAGCAAATCCGTCGGCCAGGCGATGGAGGCATGGCCTTGCGCCGCCGTCGGGTCATGGGGTGGATAGGCCAACATCCAGGCCAATTTCTGGTCATAACCTTGACGCGGCGCGCTCGTATAAACCTTGGCCAATTGTTGCGGACGGCCTAAAACCTGATGAATCACCGCCTCGCCCCCTTTGCCAACCTCCGCGCCAAGCTGCACTAAGCGATTTTGCGTGTCATAAATGGGCATATTGCCATTTTACTCTAATTTTGCCTTGAGACCAAATAAAGGCCGCTGGTAACTACTCATTTATGATGACCATTAGGAGTCCGCAAAGGATTGCGGACTCCTTGTTTTTTACAGGTTATTCTTTACCGATTTATTTTCCGAACCTTCATAAGCCATTTAAAGCGTGAATTTCAGGGAGGTTTCTTGCAAGGCTTGCCAGGCCATGGCTACATCCTGTTCGGTAGTGCGCCAGTTGGTGATGGAGATGCGAATGGCGGGCGTACCGTAATAAACCGTTGGGGTGAGGAACACCGCGCCGCTTTCTTTTAGTAATATTAAATAATGTTGTATCAATTCTAGCGACAATGGCTCATGGTTCAGCGTGAAGCAGACCCCATTTAGCCGCACGGGGGCAAGCAATTTGAACTGGTCTGAGGCCGCGATTTGCTCACCTAGCCACTGGGCGAGGTCACAATTACGCTCCACAATCTCCGCATAACCCTGTTCACCGTAGGCCATGAGGCTAAACCAACTAGCAAGGGCGCGCAATCGGCGCGAATTTTCAGGGGTTAAATGGACAAAATTGCTGGGGCTGAAAACCTGATTAAGATAGACCGCCGCATTTTGAAACACTTCCATTTGCAACGCGGCATGGCGACTAAATTGCATGGCTGCATCGTATGGTACATTAAGCCATTTATGCGCGTCAATGGTGATGGAATCGGCCAAATCTAGCTCCTGCACCCAATGACGATAATGGGGCGAACAGGCCGCAAAGCCACCAAACGCGGCATCCACATGCAGCCAAAAATTGTAACGACTTTTCAGGGCGATTATCGCCGCTAAATCATCAAAATCCACCGTATTAACCGTCCCCGCATTGGCGACCACCACGCAAGGTTGCCCCGCCTGTTGTTGGAGAGCCTCCTCCAACGCCGCCACATCAATTGCCTCGCGCTCAGGCAAACAGGGCAATTTGGTCATGGCCTCTCGCCCTAAGCCCACCATTGATAACGCTTTATAAACACTAGAATGAGGCGTGCCACTGAATATCTTAAACGGTTTCAGTGACCACACGCCCTGTTGCGCCACATTAACGCCCTGCTGTTGTCCCACCCATTGCCGCGCCAAAGCCATGCCCACAAAGTTCGCCATGGTCGCCCCCGTGACGAAACTGCCCTGGTGGGCGGCAGATAAGCCAAACATTTGGCCTAACATGCCCAGGGTATCCAACTCAATTTGGGGCGCACAGGACTCGGTTGAGCCACTGGCGTTTTGGTCATATAAACTGGTCAGCCAATCGCCCATTAAGGCCGCAGGGGTTACGCCCCCCGTAACAAAACCAAAATAACGCGGCCCCGCACTGCCACTCAGCCAGGGTTCATAACGATTTTTGAAGGTGGCTAAGGCCGTCGCCGCGCCCATGCCGTCAGTTGGTAGAGGCAGCGGTTCAAAGGTCGCGGGTGAGGTTGTCCCGACGGCGCGCTCAGGCAAGGTGGCTAAAAATTCATGGGCGGTTGTCACGACGGCGGCTAAAATTTGGTCAAGTTTAT